>JAGVUH010000271.1 GCA_019136395.1 Gammaproteobacteria bacterium | reverse complement strand
GCCATCCGGCGCCTCTTCGCCGGCATCCCCTGGCGCAACTTCACCGGTAACGACCTGGCGGAGGCCGAGGGCTATTACGCCAGCGTGCTCTATGCCTTTCTGGCCAGCCTCGATGCCCAGGTCATCCCCGAGGACATCAGCAACCACGGTCAGGTGGATCTCACCGTCAGGATCGCCGGCTACACCTATGTCATGGAGATCAAGTTGCGGCGTGACGCCCTCCCGGCCGGTCCCGCGGACCCAGGCGGCGCGAACCCGGCCCTCACCCAGATCCAGGCCAGGGGCTACAGCGCCAAGTACCGTGGCGTTCCCGGCAAGGGCTTGTTCGAGGTAGGCTTGGTGTTTGGCCGCGCGGAACGTAACCTCATCCAGGCCGATTGGCGGGCGGTGGGGGCCTGAGAGGTGGAGACCGGGCCGGCAAAGGGGACCTTAGCCAGTCCGCTATAGCCAGTCCACTCATAAGGTAGTTCTTGGGTGAGTCAATGTCATAGGACGCGGGGACTCAGCCATTAAGTCTCGCCGTCAGTGTCCTTACGCCGCGCCCGGGGGTGGGCCTGGTCATAGACCTGGGCCAGGTGGATATTGGCGTGGCCGAGCAGTTCCTGGACCGCGCGCAGGTCGCTGGAGGACTCCAGCAGGTGGCTGGCGAAGGAGTGGCGCAGCAGGTGGGGGTGCAGGTGGCGCCCGGCGCCCCGTTCCGTCGCCCAGCGGGCGAGGCGTTGCTCGACGGTGCGGGGGTGGATGCGCCGGCCGCGCTGGCTGACGAAGAGGGCGGGCTCATCGGCGGCGGCGAGCAGGCCGCGGACCTCGCGCCAGCGCTTGACCGCCGCCAGGGCCTGGGCGCCGACGGGGACCCGGCGGCGCTTGGCACCCTTGCCCAGGACCTCCAGGCTGGCGTCTTCCAGGTCGATGTCGTTGAGGTTGACCGACACCAGTTCCGCCAGGCGCAAGCCGCTGGAGTAAAAGAGCTCGATCATGGCCTGGTCCCGGAGGGCGAGGGGATCGTCGTCAGAGGCCTGGTCGAGGAGGGCGCAGAGGCCGTCGGCCTCGAAGGTCACCGGCAGCTTACGTTCGCTCTTGGGGGCGCGGCTCCCGCAGCAGATAGCGGAAGAGGCTGCGTAGGGCGGACAGTTCCCGTTGCAGCGTCTTGCCACCGGCCCCCGCGCGATGGCGCCAGGCGACGTAGCGCCGCACCTCGTCGGTGGTCATGCCCGTCCAGTCCGTCCCCAGGCCGGCGCCCTCCCGCCAGGCGGCGATGCCCGTCAGATCGCGGCGGTAACTGCTCAGGGTATGGGGGGAGAGGCGCCGCTCCTGGCCGAGGTGGGCCAGAAAGGCGTCCAGGACGAGGGAGGTGCTGGCATGGACCCCAGCATCACCGCTGCCGGGGGGCTCTGACTCAGGCATGATCCGGCCCTTGCCGCTCCAGGGTGGTGAGGCAGGCGCTGACCAGTTCACCCAGGCGGTGGAGTTGCTCGGTGCCCATGTCCGCGGCGAAGCGGGTCGGGTCCGCGCTGCCGATGGCCAGGAGCCCCTCTTGGCTCGGGGTGCGAAGGTGGATGAGGGCCGCGGACAGGATCGGGCGGGTGGTGTTTGGAAAGAGGGCGTCGGCGCTGACCGGGTCCAGGGGACCGCATTGCACCTGGATGTGGGCCGGGAGCGAGGCCGCGGCCGGGACTTGTACTTGGGCAGTAATCTGAGGTTGGGCTGGGACTTGGATCTGGGCTGGGTCTTTGGGCTGGGCGTGGGCTGGGAGCTGGATAGGGACCTTGGCCGTAATCTGGGCTTGGACTTGGTCCGGGATGGGGTTACCGGGTGGGGGCGGCCGGTCCGGCGGTAGACCCATCCCTGCCATAGGCACCCCCACCTCATCAGGGAAAATCAGGCCGACGGCCTCGGTGTCGAATTCCCGGCACAGACCCTCCCGGAGCATGGCTTCCAGGGCGGGTCGGTCAGCGGCGAGGATGAGCTGGATGGTCAGTTGGTGCAGCCGCTCCGCCAGAGTCTCGTTATCCCGGGCCCGGGCGATGAGTTGCGCCAGCAGCCGCCGTTCGCCTTCAACCTGGGCGCGCAGCAGGCCCATCTGATGTTCCACCAGGGACAGGGTGCCCGCGGGGCCATGGGGCAGGCGCAGCCGGGCGGTCAGGTCAGGGTGGCGGAGAAAGAAGTCAGGGTCGGCCTCTAAATAAGCGGCGACCCGCGCCTCTTCGGCGGGTAGCTTCAGGGTCATCGCCACACCTCCACGGTCACCAGGCTGCTGATCGGCCGATCGCTCCTCATGAGCCAGGTCCTGGCAGGGGTGATCATAGCTGGATCTCCCCGGTAAAGACGGTCACGGCGGGGCCCGTCATCCACACCGGCTGGTCGTCACCCGCCCAGTGAACCTGGAGGTCGCCACCGGGGAGGCTGACCCGTACCCGCTCCCCCAGCAGGCCAAGCCGGCGACCCACCGTCACGGCGGCGCAGGCCCCGGTGCCACAGGCCAGGGTCTCCCCGGCACCCCGTTCGTAGACCCGCAGCCGGATGTGGTTCGGGGCCAGGACTTGCATGAAACCGACGTTCACCCGGCGGGGAAAGCGGGGATGGCGCTCGATGCGGGGGCCGAGTCGCTCCACCGGGGCCTGGTCCAGGTCGTCCACCCGGAGCACGGCGTGGGGATTGCCCATGGAGACGGCGCCGATGCGCAGGCTCTCGCCCGCGACCTCCAGGTCGTACTCATTCGCTTCCGTCAAGGCGATGGCATTTGATGTCGCCGTCACCGCTGGCCCAGCCATCGCCAGCAGTTCCGCTTTCGGCAGCAGTTCCGCTGGCGCCAGAAACGGGATAAGGGCGGGGGTGAAGATCGGCGGCCCCATGTTGACCCTTACCTGGCCGTCCGGCTCGATAAAGAGGCGGATGGGGCCGGCAGCGGTACCGACCGGGATCTCAGTCTTGGCCGTCAGGCCCTGGTCGTTCACGAAGCGGGCGAAACAGCGGGCGCCGTTGCCACACTGCTCCACCTCCGAGCCGTCGGCGTTGAAGATGCGATAGTGGAAATCGGTCCCGGCCAGGTGTGGCGGTTCCACCAGCAGGATCTGATCGCAGCCGACGCCGAAACGGCGATCCGCCAGGAAGCGGCACTGCTCCGGGCTCAGGGTCACCGCCTGCCTGACCCCATCGCAGACGACG
>JAGVUH010000687.1 GCA_019136395.1 Gammaproteobacteria bacterium | reverse complement strand
GCCCAGATGGCCAGGGACAAGACCTCGCGGATCAGGCCGCGCGCCAGCCCGATCAGGGCCGACAAGCCGATCAGGCCCAGGATGAGGGTATCGATCCAGTTGACCGCCATAGGTAAATCAGCACCGCGCCGGCGCGGATCGGCCCGCGGACCGGAGCGCGCGGCTCCGCTCAGTAACGCTGGATCTGACCGGACTGACCGGTCTTGTCACGCACCGCGGCGGCCAGGGCGTCGATGTCCTTGCGCTCCTTCCGCGGCCCCACCCGCACCCGGTAATAGGTGCGGCCGTTGACCTCGGCCTCCTCGACGAAGGCGGGGAAGCCCTTGGACTTGAGATTGCTCGCCATCGCCGCGGCCTTTTCGCGCTCCGTCAGGCTCGCCACCTGGAAGATCCAGCCACTCCCCGTCTTTTTGGGCGGCGGCTCGGCCGGCTTGCCGGCGGTCTCGCCAGGCTGCTCCTTGGGAGCGGTCTTGGGGGTCTCCTTCGCGGTCTCCTTCCTGGGTTCCTTGGTGGCCTCCTTGGCGGGGGGCTTCCCGGTCTCCTTGGGCGGCTGAGCCCCACCCGTGAGGGGGGTACCGGGCTTGGTGTCAGCGGTGGGTTTCCTCACCCCCTGCTCACCGCCGGCCTGACGGCCTTCGGCCATGTCCCGTTCGGCATCGGTCAAGAGGTCGGGTGGCGGGAGTTCGGTGATGGTGGCCAGGGGGGAGGGTTGGGCTGGCTGGCGAAACTCGGCGTCCATCTCCGGGCGGGGCTGGCTACCGGGCTTGGTTTCCACCACGGGTGGCGTGGCCGGGGGCCCGGGCTCCTCCTCAATGAGCATGGGGACGAAAATGACGAGCAGGACCACCACGACCGTGGCGCCGATCAAACGTCGCTTGGAGCCTTCCTCCATCGCGTTCTCCCAGGGGCGTCAAGGCCCTTGCGCTGACAAATGAGGGGATATGCGTCCGACCGGGCACTCTTGTCCCCCGGATCGCGTTCATGGCGGGGATTATAGCAACAGCCCGACGGGGACGATGCGGTTCCCGTCGCGCCCGGATCAGAGGCGATTTCAGGGCTGTCAGGCGGCTAGGCGTAACACAGGTCAGTTTTCAGACGGGCAAGGGAGGGGTGGAGGGACCGGTGGGGGTGTCAACCGCGGGGAGGCGGCGGTCAGGCCGACACGCCTGGTTGGCTGGTAGGCACGGGGTGCCCCGCCAGACGCAACCCCCTCCGGAAATACCGCGCAATGGGTCGTGGGGGCTATCAAGACCGCTCCCGCAGCACCGCCTCCACGGTGGTGAAAGAACCGTAGGCGAGAATACAATCACCCGACAGCGCCGAGGCCCGGGCACCGGCGATGGCGGCGGAGAGGCTGGGGTAGGTGCGGAGGCTCAAGGCCCGACCACTCTCCCTGCCCAGGGCCTCGAGCGCGGCGGCCAGGGCGGTCACGTCGAGGGCGCGGGGGTTGTCCGCCGCCCCCAGGTGCCAGCAATCGACCCAGTCCAGCAGGGGGCTGGCCACCGCCGCGGGTTCCTTGTCGGCCAGCAGCCCCATGACCGCATGATGCCGTCCCGGACAGGGATAGGTGGCGAGACTGGCCGCCAAGGCCTGGGCCGCCGGGCCGTTGTGGGCGACATCGAGGATCCAGGCCGGCGACCCGGGGATGACCTGAAAACGGCCAGGAAGCCGGACGCGCTGCAAGCCCTGGCGCAGATGGGCCACCGAGACGGGCAGCCGGGCCCGCAGGCAGGCGGTGGCGGCGATGACGGTCGCGGCATTGTCGAACTGGATGGGCCCGCGCAAGGCCGGGGGCATCAGGCTCAGGGGCGGGTAGCCCGGTCCCCGCCAGTCCCAACCAGGCGGCTCCGCGCGCCAGTCGAAGTCCCGCCCCAGGACCCAGGTCGGGCAGCCGAGGGCCGTCGCGCGCTCCAGCAGGACCGCTTGTGGGTCACGATGACCCAGAACCACCGGGTGCCCGGGGCGGAAAATCCCCGCCTTTTCCCCGGCGATCTCCGCCAGGGTCTCTCCCAACCAGGCGGTATGGTCGCGACCAATACTGGTGACGATGGCCAGATCGGCGGCGAAGAGATTGAC
>JAGVUH010000052.1 GCA_019136395.1 Gammaproteobacteria bacterium | reverse complement strand
CCGTTCTCGACAGCGGCGAGGTGGTCCTGGAGCGCGATGGCATCGCCGCGCGGAGCGACTCCCGCCTGGGGGTCATCGCCCTGGACGAGGGGGTGGGGGAGGACGAGCGCCTGCCGGAACCCCTGCGTGACCGCCTGGCCTTCCATCTCGACCTGGCGCGTTTCGGCATCCATGACACCGAGGTGACGATCCCCTGGGGCCCGGCAGAGGTCGCGGCCGCCCGCGCCCGGCTGCCGGTGGTGACCATCGGCGATGACTTCGTCGAGACCCTGTGCGGCGCCGCCCTGGCCCTGGGCATCGCCTCCCTGCGCGGCTCCCTGCTCGCCATCCGTGTTGCCCGGCTCGCCGCCGCCCTGGCGGGACGCGACCAGGTGGCCGAGGAGGACGTGGCCGCCGCCGCCCGCCTGGTCCTGGCCCCCCGCGCCACCCGCCTCCCGGCGGGGGAACCGGCCCCCGAGGAGGAACCGCCCCCCGAGCCTCCGCCCCCCGACCCGGACGAGGGCCAGAACGAGGACGAGCAGGACATCCCCGACCAGCCCCTGGAGGACATGATCCTGGAGGCGGCCCAGGCGGCCATGCCCAGGGACCTGCTCGACCAGTTGCGCGCCGGGGTCGAGCGCCGCTCCCGGCCCCGCTCCCAGGGCAAGGCCGGCGCCCAGCAGCACGCCTCCCTGCGCGGCCGGCCCATCGGCGCCCGCCGTGGCGATCCGGGCCCCGGGGTGCGCATGAACGTGGTCGAGACCCTGCGCGCCGCCGCCCCCTGGCAGGTCATCCGCCGCCGCGAGGTGGCGGCCCGGGGCCTGACCCCCAAGCGCGTCGAGGTCCGCCGCGACGACTTCCGCGTCACCCGCTTCAAGCAGCGCGCCGAGACCACCACCATCTTTGCCGTGGACGCCTCCGGCTCCTCCGCCCTGCACCGCCTGGCGGAGGCCAAGGGCGCCATCGAACTGCTGCTGGCGAGCTGCTACGTGCGCCGTGACCGGGTGGCCCTGGTGGCCTTCCGCGGCCAGGGGGCCGAGGTCCTGTTGCCACCGACCCGCTCCCTGGTGCGGGCCAAGCGCTCCCTGGCCAGCCTGCCCGGCGGGGGGGGCACGCCCCTGGCTTCCGGGATCGACCTGTCCCTGCTCCTCGCCGATGGCGTCCAGCGCCGCGGCGGCACCCCGACCCTGGTGGTGCTGACGGACGGCCGCGCCAACGTCGCCCGTGACGGTCAGGGGGGGCGGGCCCGGGCGGGGGAGGAGGCTCTGGCCGCGGCGCGCCTGGTGCGGCTGTCCGGCGTGCGCGCCCTGCTGGTCGATACCTCCCCCCATCCCCAGCCCAAGGCGCGGGAACTGGCGGGGGCTATGGGGGCTAGCTATCTACCGCTACCCTACGCCGACGCCGGCACCCTCTCCACCGCCGTCCAGGCGGTGGCCGGTTAGCGGCGAATTTGGGGGGGCGGACCGGTGTTTACCGATGGCTGAAGGACCCCGCTGGGAGCGCGAGGGCCGCGACTGGCCCAACCGGGAGGCGAGTAGCTTTCCCGTCGAGGCGGGGCTGCGCTGGCACCTGCAGGTTATGGGCCAGGGACCCCGGTTGCTGCTGGTCCATGGCACGGGTGCGGCCACCCATTCCTGGCGCGGGCTTGCCCCCCTGCTGGCGGAGCACTTCGAGGTCCTGGCCCCGGATCTGCCTGGCCATGGCTTTACCACCGCGCCGCTGGCGAGGGACCTCTCCCTGCCCGGGATGGCCAAGGCCCTGGGGGGGCTCCTGCGCCGGCTTGGCAAGGCGCCGGACCTGGTGGTCGGTCACTCCGCCGGCGCCGCCATCCTGGCGCGCATGTGCCTGGACCGGCTCATCGCGCCCCAGGCCCTGATCAGCCTCAATGGCGCCCTGCTGCCCCTGCGCGGCATGCCCGGCCACTTCTTCGCCCCGGCCGCCCGCTTGGCGGCGGCCACCCCCCTGCTGCCCCGCTTCTTCGCCTGGCGCGCCACCAGCCCCGGGGTGGTGGAACGACTGGTGCACAGCACGGGTTCGACCCTGGAGCCCGCCGGGGTCGAACTCTATCGGCGGCTGGTGACCAACCCCGGTCACGTCGGCGCCGCCCTGACCATGATGGCCCAATGGGACCTGGTTGCCCTGCAACGGGACCTGTCCCACCTCCGCACCCCGCTCTTCCTGGTCGTCGGCGACCGGGACTGGACCGTACCGCCCAGCGACGCGGAGCGGGTCCGTCAGGTGTTGCCCCAGGCACGGATCATCACCCTGGCCAAACTCGGCCATCTCGCCCATGAGGAGCGCCCCGCCGAACTGGCGACGCTGATCCGTCGCCTGGCGGTGGAGGCGGGGGTAGGTGTCGAGCCTGTTCCGCCGCCAGGGGTAGCCACCGGGGACCCATGATCTGAACGGATCTTCAGCGGACTCGCTCCGGGCGCTTCGCCCGTGCCGTCCCCAGGCGCCGCTCCGGCGGGCACCTCACTGGCCAAACGCCAGATCCAGCATCCAGGCGGCCAGAATCAGCCCGATCCCTGGGCACTAGCTCCGCCATGCTCAAACCCCATCCCGTGCCGGGCACCCTTACAGTGGCCGCCCAACCGGTCAGTGTTTATCCCCCCCCGTGGCTCTCGCTGTCGTGGCCGCCACCCTTCTCGGCGGAGATACGGTCCATGACGGCAAAGAGCACGCCGGAGACGACAAAGGTCATGTGGATGCCCACCTTCCAGCCTAGTTGCGCGTTGGTGAGGTTTTCCACGTGCATGAAGGCCTTGAGCAGTTCGATGCCGGAGATGGCGACGATGGAGCCGATGAGCTTCATCTTGAGCTCGGCGAAACCGACATGCCCCATCCATTTGGGCCAGTCCTCCTGGTTGTCCGCTTCGATGCGGGAGACAAAGTTCTCATAACCGGCAAGGACGATGATCAGCACCAGATTGGCGATCATCACCACGTCGATGAGAGAGAGGATGCCGATGATCACATCCCCCCCGGAGCCCGTGAAGACCAGGGGCACGAAGTGGAAGAATTCCTTGGCGAATTTGACCAGAAGCAAGGCCATGGCCAGGACCAGCCCCAGGTAGAAGGGGGCGAGCAGCCAGCGGCTGTTGAAAAGCACCCGTTCCAGCAAGAGTTCGATGGCTTTCATGAAGAGACTCCAAAAGAGGGGGGCGGATGCTAACCGCCGCGGGCGTGGGATTCAATGCGAAACATCACCGCCGGCGGGGGTTGGTCCGTGCGTCAGGCCCGGGGGTGATCAGGGCAGTAGGTGATAGACCGGCATCTTGCCGTAGCCCTTGGCCAGGTTCTGGTAGCCCAGGTATTCGCAGGCATACCAGGGTGAGGCCGGCCGGCCCCGGGAGGCCTGGTCGGCGGCGTGGGCCGTCTCCTCCGCGGTGAGCAGGGCGACGAACTGCTGGGAGGCATAGACCTTGCCCGGCAGGGTGATGGGTTCGATGCGGGCGGTGCGCGAGACGTGGCTGCCGTAGACCATGGGGTGGCCGGTGAGGGGGTGCTGGCCGGTGTAGACGGGACCCGCGTGGAGACCGATGCGCAGACTGAGATGCTCCGGCAGCCCCTGGGCCCGGGGATCGAGGCGGCTGAAGCCGTCCTGGAGGGCGAAGGCGTAGCGCAGCAGGGCGCGGGCGCTGGACATGACGACGTAGAGGGCGTCGCCCCAGCTCTCCACCAGGTCGGGCGGGGTGCTGATACCCGTCAGGCGCCGCTGGATGAGCCCCAGGTAGTCCCAGAAACCCGGCAGTTCCTCCTCGCGCAGCTTGCTGAAACCGACCAGATCGGCGAAGAGCAGGGTCTTGAGGACGCGCTGGGGTTCCCGGCGCAGGCCCAGCGGTTGTGGGGGGCGGGGGAGGGCGCCAGTGGCGGGAGGGGGAGAGCCCGGGGCTGGCGAGGGGGCGAGGTGGCAGGCACGCACGGCGTCCAGGTCGATGAGGCGCAGACGAGCCAGGTCCGGCCAGTGGTCCATGAAATCCGCCGCGGTACCCGCCCCCAGGCCGGCGGCGTAATCCCAGACCAGGAGCAGATGGGGCGCCGTGCCCAGGAGGTCGGCGCGCAGGCGGGCCAGGCCGTCGATGATCTGGTTGTTGAAGCGGAACAGCCAGTCGTGGCCGAGATAGGGTTCCTCGGTGGCGTGGGTGACGCTGGCGACCAGCTTGAGGGCCTGGCGGAAGCGGCGCTCCCAGCGAGGGCCGGCGGGGGCGACGCGCTCGCGGATGAAGTCCTCGGTGGCGAAGGGCAGCACCAGATGGACCTCGGCATCCCGCTCCAGCAGGGCCTCGACGAACAGCAGCTCAGTGCCCGCGCTGGCGGAGCTGTAGCCGATCTGCGGCCCCAGTTTGTCGAGGTGAGACTGGAGTGCGTGCCGCACCGCCTCCTCGCAGTCGGGGGGGAAGACGGCCTGGGTAGCCCCCGGTAGGTCGAGGGGGTGGCCGCCGCCGATGAGGATCACGGGGGGGGGTAGCAGCTCCAGCAGCAGCGGAGGGACCGGGAAGCCCCCCTCCTGGAGGGTCAGCAACCGCTGCCGGGCCTCCAGCACCCAGGCGTAGTGCCGCCGGTCATCCGCCAGGGCCCGGCGGTAACGGGACTCGGCCAGGGCCGGGTCACCCGTGAGCAAGGCGCATTCGCCGCCATCGACGCAGGCGAAAAACCGCTCCTTGAGATCCGGGACCGCGTCACGGCGGGGGGTGTCTCGCTGATCAATGGCGGGGGTCCAGGTGGTGGCCTGGACCTCGGCGGCGATCGCCCTGGCCCGTTCCGGCTCACCCAGTAACCAGGTGAGGCGCGCGGCATGAATGCCGCTGGAAGAACGCCGATTGGCATGAAAGGCACGCAGGTAGCTGTCCCGGCCCTGAAGCAGGTCATGGGGATTGCCCTGCTGACGCCAGAGCTCGGTGTGGATGCGCGCCCGTAGTTCCAGGGTCTCCGGGTCGCAGGGGGTGCTGCCGGGGCTGTACTGGCCCAGCAGCCGGAATTGCCGGGCCAGTTCCTCGACCCAATCCAGGGCGGGTTCAGCGACCTCGCCGGTCGTCGTCTCAGGCGCCAGGGTTCCTGGCAGGTGCTCACGGAGTAGGGCGAGGATGCGGGCGGCGTGGCGCTCGCCGCTCCCCAGGACCTCGGGCAGGGTCGCCAACTGCTGGCGGGCTTCGATCAGGCCACCACTGCGCATCAGGGCCAGAATGCTCAACAGATGCAGATGCCGGTTGTCGGGGAAGTCGCGGCGCGCCTGGGTGGCCCGGTCGTAGGCAATGAAACATTGGCCGCCCTCGAGCAGACCCTCGATCATCTGGGTCCATTCAGCCGCGGTGGGCGTGGACCCCAGGGCCAGGGTATCCATGCTGAAGAGGGCTCAGCGTCCCATGATGCCGAAGGGGTCCAGGGTCCTGACCGGCTGTGACATCTGGTTGACGTTGTAGCCCATGCCCCGGGTGGTGTGGATCAACTGGTCGAAGCGCCAGGCCATCTCGCCGACGCCGTTGGTAATGGTGGCGACATGCTGATCCATGGCGGCCAGGTCGCCGTCGATGGTCTGGATGTCTTGATTGATCAGGGTCATGTCCTGGCTGATGAGCACCATGTCCTCTCGCATGCCGGGCAGGCTGCGGACCTGGACGTTCATCGCCGTCACGGCGGCGGTGATGTGGTGCATATCCCCGCTGACGCTGGAAAAATGGTCATACATGGACTCCATGTTGGCGGTCATGGAGCGCATGCCCTGGGCCAGATCCTGAATCAGGTACAGGTTGATGGCCGCGGCGATCACCAGTAACAGCACCACCCCACGGATGATCCCTTGGGTACGGGCGGCGATGCGTTGGCCGATCTGGTTCTCTTCCGTCATCCGTGCGTCGGCGGTGCTGACGGCACGGTGCAGGACATCGGTCAGGGTGCTGGTATCGCTCATGGTGCGGCCCGGTCAGCCAGCGCCACGACGGCCCGACGGGCGGGGGTCAGAGGTCCCGCAATGGGAGCGGCGGAGGTCATTTGACGGGGGCCATCCAGTTGAAGATGCGCATCGGCCCCGAGAGGGTGTTCACGTCACTGCCCATCACCCCCACCGTCTGATTCATGACCCCGAAGCTGCCAGCCATGCGCGTCACGCCCTGGGTGATGCTGGCCATGTTGGTGTCAAGATTACTCATGCGCCGTGACACCAGATCCATGCTGGTGGTGATGTCGCGGATATTGCCGCGCATCAGGTCCATCTCCGCGGCCATGACCGGCATCTCGGCGACATGGGCCTGCATTTCGAGGACGGCGGACTTCATGACCGTCATATCCTCGGCTATGGTGGTGAAGTTTTGGTTCATCTTGCTGACGGCGTTGATCATCGGTTTGATCCACCAGGAGAGGGTCAGCAACAGCAAAAACATGCTCATGCCGATCACCCCCAGGCTGACCATGCCGTAACGGACCAGAGCCGTGGTGCGGCGGGCCACCCGCAGATGCATGGCGAACTGCTGGTCAAGCAGGTGGTTGAAACCGCTCGCGATCTCCTCGATCCGACTCTGGTCGGCGGCGTCTTCGGGCATGGGTGCTACTGGGGCGTGGCTGGGGGTGAGTGGGGGCGGGGTGGTCAGGACCCCTGATCAGCCATCCAATGGCGGGCTGAGATGACCGGCAGGGACGGTGGCGCCCGGCCAAACCGGGGCTGGAGATTAAACGAACCGGCCGTGAACGTGGATGATCTTAGCCCCAGCATCCGCCGCGAACAAGGTCCCCGTCCCAACTTGGTCACCGCCAGGTCTGGCGACTGGCAAAGGCATGCTGATATACTGTCAAGAAGATCTGACACCCTGGAAAGTAAGGTTGACATGACAGCCACGGACCCCAAGCCACCACCCGCGCCCGCCGCCCCGGCGGCCCCCCACGCCCTGGTCATCGGCAGCGGCTTTGGCGGCCTGGCGGCGGCGGTGCGGCTGGGGGCGCGGGGTTATCGGGTGACGGTCCTGGAGAAGCTCGACGCCCCCGGCGGGCGGGCCTATGTCTTCCGCCAGGACGGCTTCACCTTCGACGCCGGGCCGACTATCGTCACCGCCCCCTTCGTCCTGGAAGAGCTCTGGGGCCTGTGTGGCAAGCGCTTCGCCGACGACGTCACCCTCGTGCCGATGATGCCCTTCTACCGCATCCGCTTCGACGATGGCGACACCTTCGACTACAGCGGTGACCCGGAACAGGTCCGCGCCGAGATCGCCCGCTTCGCCCCCGGCGACATCGCCGGCTACGACCGCTACATGCAAGCGAGCGAGGCCATCTACCGGGTGGGCTTCGAGCAACTCGGCGACGTGCCCTTCACCACGATCTGGGACATGGCCAAGATCGTTCCGGACATGGTGCGGCTGGGCAGCTACCGGACCGTCTACGGCCTGGTCTCCAAGTACGTCAAGGACCCGCGCCTGCGCATGGTCCTGTCCTTCCATCCCCTGCTCATCGGCGGCAACCCCCTGACGGTCACCTCCATCTATGCCCTCATCTCCTTTCTGGAGCGTAACTGGGGGGTGCATTCGGCCATGGGCGGCACCGGCAGCCTGGTCAAGGGCCTCGTGGGGCTCATCGAAGGGCAGGGCAACCAGATCCGCTGCAACGCCGAGGTGGCGGAGATCACCGTCGCTGGCCGGCGGGCCACCGGCGCGCGCCTGGTCTCCGGCGAGGTCATCCCCGCCGACGTGGTCGTCTCCAACGCCGACGCCGCCTGGACCTATCGCCATCTGGTGCCGGCGCAGCACCGGCGCCGCTGGACCGACCGCCGCCTGGAGCGGGCCCGCTACTCCGCCGGCCTCTTCGTCTGGTACTTCGGCACCAAAAAGCGCTACGAGGAGGTGCCCCACCACTCGATCCTGCTCGGGCCGCGCTACCAGGGCCTGCTCCAGGACATCTTCAAGCACAAGCGCCTGGCCGAGGACTTCAGCCTCTACCTGCACCGGCCCACGGCCACCGATCCCAGCCTGGCCCCGGCGGGGTGCGACACCTTCTACGCCCTGGCGCCGGTGCCGCACCTGGGCAGCGGCACCGACTGGCGCCGTCAGGCCGAGCCCTACCGCGCCGCCATCGCCCGCTACCTGAGCGCCACCGTCCTGCCGGACCTGGAGAATCAGGTGGTGACCTCCCGCGTCGCCACGCCCCAGGACTTCCGCGACCGCCTCAATTCCTACCTGGGCGCCGGCTTCAGCCTGGAGCCGGCCCTGACCCAGAGCGCCTGGTTCCGGCCTCACAACCGCAGCGAAGAGCTGGAGCGCCTCTATCTGGTCGGCGCTGGCACCCACCCCGGCGCCGGGGTGCCCGGCGTCATCTCCTCAGCCCGTGTCCTCGACAAGGTGGTTCCCCATGCCTCAGAGCTGGCTTGATCCCCAACTCGCGACGCCCGCGGACCTGGCGGCCTGCCGGGACCTGCTGTGCGGAGGCTCGCGCTCCTTCTATGCCGCCTCCTTCCTGCTGCCCCGGCGGGTGCACGAACCGGCGACGGCACTTTATGCCTTCTGCCGGGTCGCCGATGACGAGATCGACCTCGCCGCTTGCAGCGCCGAGGCCCTGGAGCGCCTGCAGGTTCGCCTGGACCGTATCTATGCCGGCCAGCCGGACCCCATTGCCGCCGATCGCGCCCTGGCGGCGGTGGTGGCCCACTTCGACCTGCCCCGCGCCCTGCTGGACGCCCTGCTCGAGGGCTTTGCCTGGGACGCCGCCGGCCGGCGCTATCCGGACCTGAGTTCGGTCTACGCCTACTCGGCGCGGGTGGCCGGCACCGTCGGCGCCATGATGGCGGTGCTGATGGGCGAGCGCTCCCCGGCGGTCACCGCCCGGGCCTGCGACCTGGGCGTGGCCATGCAGCTCACCAACATCGCCCGGGACGTGGGCGAGGACGCCCGCAACGGCCGCCTCTATCTCCCCGAGGACTGGCTGCGGGAGGAGGGCATCGATCCGGAAGCCTGGCTGGCCCGGCCGGTCTACAGCCCGGCCCTGGCCCGGGTCGTCCGCCGCCTGCTCCAGGCCGCGGACCAACTTTACGCCCAGGCCGACGAGGGCATTGCCGGCCTGCCCCTGACCTGCCGCCCCGGCATCAATGCCGCCCGCTTCCTCTACGCCGAGATTGGCCGCGAGCTGGAGCGCCTGGGCTGTGATTCCGTCTCCCAACGGGCGGTGGTGCCCGCCGGCCGCAAGGCCCAGTTGCTGACGCGCATCCTGGGCACGGCCCTGGTGCCGGCCGGTTGCGGGGCCATCCTTTCCCTGCCCGAGACGCGCTTCCTGATCGAGGCCATCGCCGCCGCCGGCTGTCCGGCCCTGGGCGAGCCGGCCCTCGCCGGCCCGGGCCTGGGGCGGATCGAGGGCAAGGTGGTCTGGGTCCTGGACCTCTTCGAGCGCCTGGAGCGGCGGGACCTGGAGCGGCGCGCGGCCCTGGAGAACGCCCGGGCCGAGGTCGCGGCGGCCCTGTTGGGCTGACCGGACCACCACTCAGTCGCCTCCGCCGGTCCTGCCCGGCCGGAGGCGAGCCATACCGGCTCGCGCAGCCACCTACCCGGAGATTGACCAACCATGAAATCCTATGCCTTCATCGGCGGGGCCGTCATCGGCCTGCTCATTGGCACCGCCATCGGCTTCTACCTCATTCCCTTGCTTCTCAAGTAATCCGCAAGGAAAGGCGTACGGCGAGTTGGATACTTGTACCTCTCGCCAAGTCACTTTCGTTTGAGTTTGCCTTTCAATAGCAAATGGCTTCTGAACCCCCTGGGTTCAGGAGCGGACCCGGGGCATCCGGAAAGGCAGCAGGAGCTGCACCCAGCGCTGGCGAAAGCGGTCTAGGGACAGGCTCTCGTGGACCGCCGTCACCTTGTCCCCCTCCAGGCTGGCCGCGACCAGCGAACGGGCATAGAAGGGCGTGTCCTCCAGGGTATCCAGGATGCGGGCCGGTTGGTCCGGGTCACCATGGGTGCCGCGGGGGATGCGCCAGATGCGGGTGGCGGGCAGGTCGTGGGGGGTGAGCGGCTCAAGGTGACTGACGGCGCCGCTGGCATCGAAATGTAGCGCCAGCCGGGCCCCACCATCCGTGGTGCCGCCATGAGTGCCATGATTGGTCGCCGCCTGCTCGGCGCTGGCGGTCATGCCTGTCCCGGTCACCTGACGGGGAACGACGTGGTAGAGCACCGTGGTGCCCCCGCGGCGGGGGGCCCGGGACCAGTCCCAGCCGTGGAAGGCGTTCTCTAGGGGTTCATCGCCGGCATTGGAATCGAAATAGGCCGGACCTGACCAGCGCAGGGCCGGGGCGGCCATCTCGACGTGGACGCGGGCCCGGGGGGCGATGGGGACCCAGCGGTGGCGGGCGGCGGGGTCCAGGAAGGCCTGATAATCGGCCAGGGCCTCGGGGTAGAGGCGCACG
>JAGVUH010000016.1 GCA_019136395.1 Gammaproteobacteria bacterium | reverse complement strand
GGTCTCGCTGGCGTTAGCCGCCGAGATGGAGTGGGAAACCGCACTGATCTGGAGCGACCGGCGCGTTGATTACGGCGAGGATCGGCAGGTCGGAGTCGGTTATATCGGGATGCGGCTGTTCGTGGTGGTCTTCGTGGATCGCCCTGGCGCACGGCGCATCATCAGTCTCCGCAAGGCTACCCGTACCGAGATCGACCGCTATGCCACGTCTTAAGCCTGGAACCCTGCTACCCACCCCCGAGGAGGATGCCGCCATCACTGCCGCGGCGCTGTCCGATCCGGATGCCCGACCGTTGACGGATGAGGAATGGGCCGCCGTGAAACCCCGGCTGCGCCTGGGCCGGCCCCTCGCGGTGGCCCGGAAGGTCTCGACCACGATCCGTTTTGACGCGGATCTGTTAGCCGTGTTGAAGGCCAGCGGGCCGGGTTGGCAGACGCGCGTCAACGATGCCGTGCGCGCCTTGTTTATGAAGCAACCGGCGGCGTAGGACCTGGTTGATCTGGCTGTCTCGTTCATGGATGACACCCTCCAGGAAGTTGATCTGCTCACGATGTCGGGCGATGTCATTTCGCCATTTCACCAGTTGATGATAGCGGTTATTCGGGCGTGAACTCCGCCGCGAGATCACTGCCTCTCATCAGGTGCTCACCGCGGTCATCAAGGATAAGGATGCGGATGGCTGCTTGAATCCGCTTCACTCCGCCCCGAGCCTGGTGGCTGGTTCCTTTATCCACCCAGCCAGTCGGCGCAGGCCCACCCCGAACGGGCGCAAGCCCGGTTGGCGGCCCTGTTCGGGGTGATGGCCACGGACGGGGACATGGGCGCTGACGAGGTGGCCTTTTTCAACGGCGGCCTGTTCACCGAGGCCCAGGCCCTGCCGCTGGAATTGGCCGATATCAAGGCGCTCTTGACCCTGGCGGCCCTGGACTGGTCGGCCATTGATCCGACCATTGCCGGCACCCTGTTCGTGCGCAGTCTGGACCCGGCCCTGCGGGCGCAGTTGGGCGACGAATACACCGACCCCGCGACCATCCTGCGCCTGGTCAACCCGGTGGTACTGGATCCCCTGCGGGCGGAGTGGGCGGCGGTCGAGGCGCGGATGGGATCCTGATGGATAAGTTCCAGGCCGCCAAGTCACCCGCGACCGCGACCAAGGCCAGGAATGCCGCCATGGAGCTGTATCAGGGCTTTCTCCAGCGCTTGCAGCAATTCCGCGTCCTCGACCCGGCGTGTGGGTCGGGGAACTTCTTCCTGCTCACCCTGCTGGGCCTGAAGGATCTGGAACACCGGGTCATCACCGAAGCGGAGTCGATGGGCCTAGCCCGCCAGTTTCTAAAGTCCTTGGGCTTGGCGTCGGGGGTGGATCAATCACGGCTAGGGGTTACAATGGCCACACTATGAGCGCCAAACCCAACATCATTATTTCCACCCTCGACGCCGAGCGCTTGGAGAAACTCCTTGCCGGCACCTCGGCCAACGCCTTTCCTGGCAAGGATGCTCTGGAGGCCGAACTGGCCCGTGCCGAGGTGGTGGAACCTCGAAAGATGCCGCCTAACGTCGTCACCATGAATTCGACGGTGAGGTTCCGGGTGGCGAATTCCGCCGAGGAATTCACGCTCACCCTGGTCTATCCCAAGGACATGGATGCCTCGGGCAGCAAGATTTCCATTCTGGCCCCTGTCGGCAGCGCCCTGCTGGGTCTCGCCCAAGGGGATGAAATTGAGTGGCCTAAGCCGGGTGGCGGCCTGTTGAAGGTTCGTATCGAAGAGGTGACCTATCAACCCGAGCGGGCGGGTGAATATCACCGTTAAGCGGGCAGGGGGGTGGTGCGCAGGGCGGGACTCGAACCCGCACGGGTTGCCCCACTGGAACCTAAATCCAGGGCGTCTACCAATTTCGCCACCTGCGCGTGGCGGAGATTTTAGCGCGCTCAGGCTACCTTTTACATCTTAAATCCACGCCTGACCAGGGCGAGCGCGCATAACTCACGCCCCAAACAGGATCTTAGCGCGGTAATCATCGTCCCATGCGGCCTTGCGTCGTTTCTGCGCCAGCCGCAACTTCGTGGGCTCGCGTT
>JAGVUH010000660.1 GCA_019136395.1 Gammaproteobacteria bacterium | reverse complement strand
CCCCATGAAGGACGGCGTCATCGCCGACTTCACGGTGACGGAAAAGATGCTGCAATACTTCATCCACAAGGCCCATGAGTCGCGCTTCATGCGCCCCAGCCCGCGGGTGCTGATCTGCGTCCCCTGTGGTTCCACCCAGGTCGAGCGCCGGGCCATCAAGGAGTCCGCGGCCGGGGCGGGGGCCCGGGAGGTCTTCCTCATCGAGGAACCCATGGCTGCCGCCATCGGCGCCGGCCTGCCCGTGGACCAGGCCTGTGGCTCCATGGTGCTGGACATCGGCGGCGGCACCTCGGAGGTGGCGGTGCTGTCCCTCAACGGCATCGTCTATTCCAACTCGGTGCGCATCGGCGGGGATCGCTTCGACGAGGCCATCATCAACTATGTCCGCCGCAACTATGGCACCCTCATCGGCGAGGCGACGGCGGAGAAGGTCAAGCACGCCATTGGCTCCGCCTACCCTGGCAGCGAGGTGCGGGAGATCGAGGTCAAGGGCCGCAACCTCTCCGAGGGCATCCCCCGGGCCTTTAAGCTCAACAGCAACGAGATCCTGGAGGCCCTGGAGGAACCCCTGGCGGGCATTACCCGCGCCGTCAAGATCGCCCTGGAGCAGACCCCGCCGGAACTGGGGGCGGATGTGGCCGACCGCGGCATCGTCCTCACCGGCGGCGGAGCCCTGCTGCGCGACATCGACCGCCTGCTGGCGGACGAGACCGGCCTGCCGGTGCTGGTGGCCGATGATCCCCTGACCTGCGTCGCCCGGGGTGGTGGCCGCGCCCTGGAGATGATCGACGAGCACGGCGCCGAGCTGTTCGTTCACGAATAGCCCAGGGCCGGATCGGGCGCTTGATCGGAATCAGGACCAGGACGAGGGTTGGGACTCGGTTCGGGGCCGGCTGAGGCACGCCGCGCAGGCCGGCTGCCGTCTTAACGCCGTTGCGGCGCCGCTCTGGCGGCTTGGCGAGCCTACTCGGGCGAGGTCGATATCCGTCCTGATCCGGTCCGTGGCCTGGCGCGGTGTTCGGCTCAGCGCCTCCGGCAGCTTAGAACGAGACTAGCCCTATCAAACCACTGTTTCTGCGCGGGCCCTCTCCCACTTACCGGGTAGTGATCGCGGTCCTCCTCTCCATCGGCCTCATGGTGGCCGATCAGCGTCAGCACCTGCTGGAGCCGCTGCGCGCGGCCCTGTCCTTGCTGGTGACCCCCCTGCACTATCTCGCCAACCTGCCCGACGCGGTGGTCCGGTCCGTCCGGGACCGCTTCACCCCCGAGTCCTCCCTGCGCCAGGACCATGCCCGCCTCCAGGCTGAGAATCTGGCCCTCAAGGGGCGGCTGCAACGCCTGGAGTCCCTGGAGGCCGAAAACCGCCGCCTTCATGACCTGCTGGGGTCGTCCTTTCGGGTGGGGGAGCGGGTCCTGATCGCGGAACTCCTGTCCGTGGATCTGGACCCCTACCGTCATCAGGTGCTGATCAACAAGGGTAGCGCCTCGGGGGTCTTCATCGGCCAGCCGGTCCTGGATGCCAAGGCCGTCATGGGCCAGGTGGTCCGGGTCGGCCCGACCACGGCCACCGTCCTGCTCATCAGCGATGCCGCCCATGGCCTGCCGGTGCGGGTCAACCGCAACGGACTGCGCGCCGTGGCCCGGGGCACGGGACTGATCAATCAACTCGATCTGGCCTACGTCCCCCACGATGCCGACCTGGCGGAGGGCGACTTGCTGGTGACCTCCGGCCTGGGGGGGCGTTTCCCCGCCGGTTATCCGGTGGCGCGGGTCAATGAGGTCAAGCGCGAGTCTGGCCAGCCCTTCGCCCGGGTCACCGCCACCCCGCTGGCCCAGCTTGATAGTGGCCATGAGGCGCTGCTAGTCTGGACTTTGCCTGAGGAAGGACGAACCCCCGACCTGGTCGAGGAGCGGGGGCCAGATCAGCTCGGTGATCCGGCAAGTGATCAGGTCATTCATCAAGTAAAAGATCAGGGAACGGAACGGCGGATCGGGAAGGAAAAGGAAACGCAGCGCGAGATGGCAGAAGGGCGGGAAGGGGGCAGGGATCAGGTCAAGTTCAAGGATCAGAACAAGGATAAGGACAAGGACAGGGATCAGGATAAGGTCAAGGGTCAGGACAAGGCCCAGGAGCAAGTAAAGGAACAACACGAGGCTCAAGCGAGGGAAAGGGCTGGGGAGGGCGCCCGGCCATGACCGCGACCTTCCGCGGCTGGGTGTTTTTCCTGAGTCTGGGCCTGGCCTTCCTCCTCACCCTTCTGCCGCTGCCGGGCTGGGCGCTGGAACTGCGCCCCCCCTGGGTGGCCCTGACGCTGATCTTCTGGCTGCTGGCCGCGCCGGAGCGGGTCGGGGTCTTCTGGGCCTGGGCCATGGGCCTGCTGCTGGATGTCGCCATCGGCACGACCCTCGGCCAGCATGCCCTGAGCCTGGCGGTGATGGCCTGGGTCGCGGTCAGCCTGCACCGGCGTCTGCGCCTCTTTCCCCTCTTTCAGCAGGCCCTCGCGGTCTGGCTGCTGCTGCTTCTGGAACGGCTGGTGTCGCTCTGGGTCATGGGGGCCCTGGGACAGCCGACCCCGGGCCTGCCCTACTGGTGGTCGCCCCTGACCGGCCTCCTCGTCTGGCCCCTGTTCGCCCTCCTGGGCCGCGAGCCCCGGCGCGGCTGGCCGGGACTCTAAGGCCCCATGGCCGGCTCCTGGTTTCATGCCGACGTCGCTGAACGCCGCGCCTTCACCCGCCGCGCCTGGGTGGCGGCCATTCTGGCCAGCCTCCTCCTGCTGCTGGTGGTGGCGCGGGTCGCCCAGTTGCAGATCCACCGGCACCAGCATTTTTCCACCCTCTCTCAGGACAACCGGGTGCGGCTGGAGCCCCTGCCGCCGGTGCGGGGGCTGATCTACGACGCCCACGGCGTGCCCCTGGCGACCAACGAGCCCTCCTTCACCCTGACCGTGGCCCCGTATAAGACCAAGGACCTGGGGACGCTGTTCGCGGAGCTGGGGGCGATCGTGCCCATCGCCGAGGCGGACCTCAAGCGCTTCGAACGCCTGCGCCGCCAGGGTTCCCCCTATCAGGCGATCCCTCTGCGCCTGCATCTCACCGAGGAGGAGATCGCCCGCCTCTCCCTGGAGGGCCACCGCTTTCCCGCGGTGGACATCCGCACCGACCTGCTGCGGACCTATCCCCAGGGCCCCTTCACGGGGCATGTGCTAGGTTATGTCGGACGGATCGATGAGGATGAACTCCAGCGCATCGACCAGGGCGCCTACCGGGGCACGGACTTCATCGGCAAGAACGGGCTGGAAAAGGCCTACGAGGCTGTGCTCCATGGCCAGGTCGGTTATCGCCAGGTGGAGGTGAACGCCAAGGGGCGGGTCCTGCGCACCCTGGAGAGCCAGCCGCCGGTGCCCGGCAAGGACCTGCGCCTGCACCTGGACATCCGCCTGCAACGGGACGCGGCGGCGGCCCTGGGCCAGCGGCGCGGCGCCGTGGCCGCCCTGGACCCGCGCACTGGCGGCGTCCTGGCCCTGGTCAGCAATCCCGGCTTCGATCCCAACCCCTTCGTCGAGGGGATCGGCACCCAGGAATATGCCGCCCTGCGCGATGATCCCGACGTGCCCCTGTTCGACCGCGCCCTGCGCGGCCAGTATCCACCCGGGTCCACCATCAAACCCTTCATCGCCTTGGCGGGGCTGGAGAACGGCGTCATCACCCCGCGCCAGGCCAAGCATTGTGGCGGTCATTACCAACTTCCCGGCCAATCCCATCGCTATCGGGACTGGCGCAAGGGGGGGCATGGGTCCGTGGACCTGCGCCGGTCCATCGTCGAATCCTGCGACGTCTACTACTACGATCTCGCTCACGACCTGGGGATCGACCGGCTGGGTGATTTCCTGGCGAAATTCCATTTTGGCCGCAAAACCGGGGTCGATCTGGCGGGAGAGCTGGGCGGTCTCCTCCCCTCCCGGGAGTGGAAGCGCCGGGTGCGCAACCAGGCCTGGTACCCCGGCGAGACCCTGATCGTCGGTATCGGTCAGGGTGCCTTCCTCGCCACGCCCCTGCAACTGGCGGCGGCCACCGCCGCCCTGGCCAATGGCGGCCGTTACGTGGAGCCGCGGGTGGCCAAGAGCATGGAGGCGGGCGCCGACCAGCCGGAGGCCATCCCCGCCCCGGGACGTCCGTTGGGCCTGGACCCCAGTCACCTGGAGGACGTGGTCCAGGCCATGATCCAGGTGGTGGAAAGCCCCCGGGGCACCGCCAAGCGCATCCGCAGCCTGGCCTATCGCATCGCCGGCAAGACCGGCACGGCCCAGGTCTTCACCGTCGGCCAGAAGGAGACCTACAAGGAAAAACAGGTGGCGGAGCGCAAGCGCGATCATGCCCTTTTCATCGCCTATGCCCCGGTCGATGACCCGCGCATCGCCCTGGCGGTGGTGGTGGAAAACGGAGGGCACGGTGGCGCCGTGGCGGCGCCGGTGGCCCGTGCCGTCCTGGACAGCTACCTGCTGGGTACTGGGCCCGCCGGGGAGTTGAGCCCACCCGGAGACGAGGAGGTCGAAGATGGCGACTGAAGCGGGCGGTCCCGAGCCCGATCTAAGCCCGGTATCGGGCCTGAACGGGGGGGCTGGCCTGAACCGGGGGGTGGAATCAGGCCGCGGTTCGGTCCTGAGTCGGATCCCAGGCCAGGGACTGGGCCTGAACCTGGATGGCGGGGCCGTGGCCCGACCCCTGGGTCTGGCCCAGCGTCTGCACCTGGACCTGCCCCTGGTCTTTGCCCTGTTGCTGGCCGCCGGTTATGGCCTGTTGGTGCTCTCCAGCGCCATCGACCAGGACCCGGAGCGACTGGAGGCCCAGCTCGTGCGTCTGGGGCTGGCCTTCACGGTCATGGTCGTCGTCGCCCA
This sequence comes from Gammaproteobacteria bacterium, assembly GCA_019136395.1. The sequence continues at coordinate 5,708 of JAGVUH010000660.1, read as the reverse complement.
GGTCCCCCCCGCGCTCTGGCGGCGCCTGGCGGTACCCCTCTACGTCGCCGGGGTGCTCACCCTGGTGGCCGTGCTGCTGGTCGGGGAGATCGGCAAGGGGGCCCAGCGCTGGCTGGACCTGGGGGTCTTGCGTTTTCAGCCCTCGGAACTGCTCAAGCTGGGCGTGCCGCTGTTGCTGGCCTGGTTCCTGGCCCTGCGGCCCCTGCCGCCGGGCGCCTGGCGGACCCTAGGGGCGCTGGTCCTGACCGCCCTGCCGGCGGTGCTCATCGCCCGCCAGCCGGATCTGGGCACGGCCCTGCTGGTGGGCAGCGCCGGGCTCGCGGTGCTCTTTCTCGCGGGCCTGTCCTGGCGCCTGATCGCCTTTCTGGCGGCGACCGCCGCCGCCCTCGCGCCCCTGCTGTGGAGCCAGATGCTGGACTACCAGAAGAACCGGGTCCTGACCCTCTTCGACCCGGAGCGCGACCCCCTGGGCACCGGTTACCACATCATCCAGTCCCAGATCGCCATCGGTTCCGGCGGGGTCTATGGCAAGGGCTGGGGCCAGGGCACCCAGTCGCATCTCGAGTTTCTGCCCGAACGTTCCACCGACTTCATCTTCGCCGTCCTCGGAGAGGAACTGGGGCTGTTCGGCGTCCTGGCCCTGATGGGCATCTACCTCTTCATCGTCTTTCGCGGCCTCTACCTCGCCAGCCAGTGCCAGGACAGCTTCGGCCGCCTGCTGGCGGGCGGCCTGACCCTGATCTTCTTCGTCTATCTCTTCGTCAACACGGGCATGGTCTCCGGCCTCTTGCCGGTGGTCGGCGTGCCCCTGCCCCTGGTCAGCTATGGCGGCACCTCCATGGTGACCCTGCTCGCCGGCTTCGGTCTCATCATGTCGATGTACACCCATCCGGTCGCGCCTGGGCAGGGCGGTCGCGCCGCTCCTCGCCGGTGAGGGTGGCGCGGCCGGACCTTGGTGGCAGCGCCACCTCATTAGCGGCGGGCCTCGAGGCGCGGTGAGCCCGATGCCTGGTTCACCTCCGGCGCAGCCCTTCCACTGCCCATGCCAGAGTCACCTTTTCCCGACCTGGCGATCACTTTCTGGAGATCATTTTCCTGAGGGGTTCGCCACCCCCCCCTTTTTTTTGAAGAAAGGGAGGATTGGTGACTTTCATGCATACAAGCGCCGTGCTATCCCTAGATCGTTTCCAGCTACCTCCCCTTGCCTCTCTAACAATATGACCCAACTCTGTCGGGCTGACCCGCCATCCACCGCCGCCCGCCTGGCGGTCTGACCCACCCCTCCGGAGACCCGCCGTGCGCCATTCCCTCGAAGTCATCCAGCCCGAGGCCAACTTCATCACGGACGAACCCTATTACGAGGCCGTGGGGGATGAGATCCAGGTCTTCACCGCCGCCTACGCCAATGGCCTGCCGATCCTCCTCAAGGGACCCACGGGCTGCGGCAAGACCCGTTTCATGGAGCACATGGCCTGGCGCCTCAAGCGTCCCCTCATCACCGTCTCCTGCCACGACGACCTCACCTCCTCGGACCTGGTCGGCCGCTATCTGGTCAAGGGCGGCGAGACCCTGTGGGTCGATGGCCCCCTGGCGCGGGCGGTGCGGTGCGGAGGCATCTGCTACCTGGACGAGATTGTCGAGGCGCGCAAGGACACCACCGTGGTCATCCATCCCCTGGCCGACGACCGCCGCGTCCTGCCCATGGAAAAGCTCGGGGAGCTGCTGGAGGCCCCGGACGACTTCTGCCTGGCCATCTCCTACAACCCCGGCTACCAGAGCGTGCTCAAGGACCTCAAGCCCTCCACCCGCCAGCGCTTCGTCGCCCTGGAGTTCGCTTATCCGGACGCCGAACTGGAGCGGCGCATCCTGGAGCAGGAGACCGGCATCGACCCCGGCCAGGCGCGCCAACTGGTCAAGTTCGCCCACATGACCCGCAACCTGCGTGGCCAGGGCCTGGACGAGGGCGCCTCCACCCGCCTGCTGGTCCACGCCGCCAAGCTCATGGTCGCCGGCGTGGCCCCGGTGGTCGCCTGCCGCGCCGCCATCGCCCAGGCCCTAACCGACGACGGCGACATGCTGGCGGCGATCAACGAGTTGTCGGCTTCGCTGTTCTGAACCACAGGTTAGTCCCGGGGACTCGTCAACCAACCCTAGCCGCCGTGTTTGACTGAGGGTGTGATCCGGTTACCATGCCGCATCCCCCCCTTGCGGCTCGATGGCCGGCTTTGTGGCCCGACGGCCAGGCAAGGATCCCGTATCCAATGGATATAGATCTGTCATGCCTCACCCTACCGAAATCCTGGCCGTCCAGCCCGTGGCAATCCCCGGGCAGATGCCGGTCACGCCGCCACTGCGCCACGATTGGTCCCGCGACGAGATCCTGGCCCTGCTCGACCAGCCGTTCATGGATCTGGTCTTCCAGGCCCAGGCCACCCATCGGGCTCACTTCGACCCCAACCGCATCCAGGTCAGCACCCTGCTCAGCATCAAGACCGGCGCCTGTCCGGAAGACTGTGGTTATTGTTCCCAGAGCGCTCGGCATGGCACCGAGCTGGAGCCCGAGCGTCTGCTGCCCCTGGCGGAGGTGACCGCCGCCGCGGCGGCGGCCAAGGCCCAGGGCGCCACCCGTTTCTGCATGGGGGCCGCCTGGCGCAATCCCACGGACAAGCATCTGGACCAGGTGGCGGCCATGATCGCCGCCGTCCATGACCTAGGCCTGGAGACCTGCGTCACCCTGGGCATGCTCACCGCCGACCAGACCCACCGCCTCAAGGCCGCCGGTCTGGACTATTACAACCATAACCTGGACACCTCGCCGGAGTTCTACGGCCAGGTCATCACCACCCGCACCTATCAGGACCGCCTCGACACCCTGGCGCGGGTCCAGGGGGCGGGCATCAAGGTCTGTAGCGGCGGCATCCTCGGTATGGGCGAGTCCCGCCAGGATCGCGCCGCCCTGCTGCAACAGCTTGCCAATCTCAGCCAGCACCCCGAGTCCGTGCCCATCAACCTGCTGGTCCAGGTGGAGGGCACGCCCCTCCATGGCACACCCCGGCTCGATCCCCTGGAGTTCGTGCGCACCATCGCCGTCGCCCGCCTGCTCATGCCCGCCTCCCATGTGCGCCTCTCCGCCGGTCGTGCCGATATGAGCGACGAGTTGCAGGCCCTGTGCTTCCTGGCGGGGGCCAATTCCATCTTCTATGGCGAGCGCCTGCTGACCACCCCCAACGCGGTGGGCGATCGGGATCTGGACCTCTTCCGCCGCCTCGGCCTGTCCTTCGAGACCCTGGACGCGGCAGAACGGGATCATCCTGGTCCCTGCGAGCGCTGCGCCACCCACTGAGCTAGCGGCGGTGATCCCCGTCCCCGTCCCCATCCCCATCAGGGTGCCCATCTGCCATCAAGGCTCGATTGTGCCGGGTCTAGTGGCCTTCGACGGGGGGCGCCGTGAATTCGTGCCTGGAGGCTTGACGACCGCATCCCTGCGGTCGACACCCCCGTCAGAGGCCACTAGACCCTTCCTCCCCAGATCGAGAACTGAAGTCCCTCGGGGATAAGGACTGGACCGGATGCGCGATTTGCGGAGCGAACTCGGACGCCGCCAGGCGGCCCATCTCTATCGCCGGCGGCGGCTGATCGCCGAGGCCCCGGGTCCGCGCCTGACCCTGGACGGCCGGCCGGCCATCGCCTTCTGCACCAACGACTACCTGGGACTGGCCCGGCATCCGGAGGTGGTGGCGGCCTGCCAGCGCGGTGCCGAGCTGTACGGCGTCGGCAGCGGCTCGGCCCACCTGGTCGCCGGTCATGGTCCGGAGCATCAGGCCCTGGAGGAGGAACTGGCGGATTTTCTTGATCGCCCGCGGGCCCTGTTGTTCTCCACCGGCTACATGGCCAATCTGGGCATCATCCAGGCCCTGGCCGGCCCGGGTGATCTAGTGTTTGAGGACAAGCTCAATCATGCCTCCCTCATCGACGGGGCCCTGCTGGCAAGAGCCCGACTGCGCCGCTATCCTCATGGGGATGTGGGGGCGCTGCGTCGCCAGTTGCACGGTCACGCCGGGGGTACAGGCTCCGCCCACTACACCCCCGAGGGTAACGCGGTAACCCTCATCGCCACCGATGGCGTCTTCAGCATGGACGGCGACCTGGCGCCCCTGCCGGAACTGGCGGCCGTCGCCCAAGCGGCGGGGGCCTGGCTGCTGGTGGACGACGCCCACGGCATCGGCGTCCTGGGACGGGAAGGGCAGGGGAGCCTGGATCACTTCGGTCTGGGGCTGGCGGAGGTCCCGATCCTCGTCGGCACCCTGGGGAAGGCCCTGGGCACCTTTGGCGCCTTCGTCGCCGGGGAGGAGGACCTGATCGAGAGCCTCATCCAGTCCGCCCGGAGCTACATCTACACCACGGCCCCGCCACCAGCCCTGGCCGCGGCCACCCGCGCCAGCCTGGCCCTGGCCCGGCGCGAGGAGTGGCGTCGGGAGCGGCTATGGGCGCTGATCGACTGCTTCCACGACGGGGCGGCGCAGCTTGGTCTGCCCCTGCTGCCCTCCCTGACTCCCATCCAGCCAATCCTGGCGGGGAGTGCCGAGCGCGCCCTGGCTTGGAGCCAGGCCCTGGAGGAACGGGGTCTGCTGGTCACCGCCATCCGGCCGCCGACGGTGCCGGTGGGTTCTGCCCGCCTGCGCGTGACCTTTTCCGCCCTGCACACGGATCAGGACCTGGAGCGGCTGCTGGAGGCCCTAGCGGAGCTGCCGGGGGTTGCGGATACGCCTGAATCCCCGCTGGCGCCGGTGGCGCGGGAAGCGGGCACCCCTAATTCCTCGCGGGGCCAGATCCCGGTGATGGCCTTTCCCCCCAAAGGCCAGGAGAGCAAAACCGCCTTGGGGTCTGGGGTGACCGGGGACGGTACTGCCTTATCTCGCCAGGCCCGGAACGTGGCGGAATCTCCGCAGGGACCGCCCCCCGCCATGTCAATCCCATGAGCAACCGACTCTACAGTGAAACCCGCGGCCAGGGCCGCGACCTGGTCTTGCTCCATGGTTGGGGCATGAACGCCGCCGTCTGGCGCGGCCTGCCGGCGGATCTGGCCCTGGGCCACCGCCTCACGGCCATCGAACTGCCGGGCCACGGCGCCAGCCCCTGGGACCCGGCCTGGTGGGGGCTGGATGACTGGGCGGAGGCCTGTCTGGCGGCGTCGCCGGCCCGGGCCTGCTGGGTGGGCTGGTCCCTGGTTCATGACGACCTGCTGGCGGACCCCGCGGGTACCTTGCAACGCTTTCTCGCCCTCCAGGTGAAGGGCAGCGAGGCGGCGCGCGAGACCCTGCGCCAGTTGCGTGAGGAACTGGCGGCGCGGCCCGCGCCGGACTCCGCCGCTCTGGCACTGGGCCTGGACCTGTTGCGGGACGCGGATCTGCGCGCCGGACTGCCGGACCTGGCCTGCCCCAGCCTCTGGCTCTTTGGCGAGCGCGACACCCTGGTTCCCGCCGCCGTCGCCAGCCCCATCGCCGCCCTGCTGCCCGAGGCGCGGGTCCAGGTCATCCCCCACGCCGCCCATGCGCCCTTCCTTTCCCACCCGGCGGCCACCACCGCCGCCCTGTTGTCCTTTCTCTGGGAACTGGAGACCTGATGGAGACTTATCCTCAAGCCGCGACCCTGGACCAGGATTCGCTCTCCATGGAGGCTAAGGCCCATGATCCCAGGGGACGGCCCCG
>JAGVUH010000452.1 GCA_019136395.1 Gammaproteobacteria bacterium | reverse complement strand
CAAGGTGGAGCACCGCTATTCGCCGACCATGAACATGCTGCATGTCTGGGAGGGCGACCGGTTCACGCCCATCTCCGACAGCGCCACCATCGCCGAGATCCTCACCGCCAAGCCCTGGGCGGGGCTGGATGCGGTGCACTTTCGGCTGGGCAAGTGGAACCGGACCTTCCTCCACGCCGAGCGCATCTGGGAACGGCAGGAGCGCGGCGAGGCGGTGGGAGACGAGGCCCAGGAGGTCTTCCGCACCCTGACCGAGATGGTCTTCAGCCGCGAGGAGCGGGTGCTGACCCTGGCGGAGCGGTACCTGGACCTCGGCGACCTGGTAACTATCTGGAAGCGCATCATCGGTACGGGCCTGATCGGCGGCAAATCCGTCGGCATGCTCCTGGCCCGTGCCATCCTGCGCAAGGTCGATCCCCGGTGGCGGGAGCTGCTGGAGGCCCACGATTCCTTCTTCATCGGTTCCGACGTTTACTACTCCTATCTGGTGGACAATGGCTGCTGGCTGCACCGCCAGCGCCAGATCACGGGTCAGGACGCCCTCCTCGACGACCTCCATGAGGCCCGCCGGCGCATCATCACCGGGCGCTTTCCCACCGAACTCATGGAGGAGTTCGTGGAGATGCTCGACTACTTCAGCCAGTCGCCCATCATCGTCCGCTCCAGCTCCCTGCTGGAGGACAGCTACGGCAACGCCTTCGCTGGTAAGTACGAAAGCGTCTTCTGCGCCAACCAGGGCTCCCACCAGAAGCGTCTGGATGACTTCCTTGCCGCCGTCAAGACCATCTACGCCAGCACCCTGAGCGAGAAGGCCCTGCGCTATCGCGAGCAGCGCGGTCTCCTCGACCGGGACGAGCAGATGTCCCTGTTGGTGCAGCGGGTCTCCGGCCGGCGCTATGGCAACCATTTCTTCCCCCAGGTGGCGGGGGTGGGTCTGTCGAAGAACCCCTACGCCTGGCATAAGCTCATCGACCCGGCGGCTGGCATGGTGCGCCTGGTCTTCGGCCTCGGTACCCGGGCGGTGGACCGCTCCGACGATGACTACACCCGGGTGGTGGCCCTCAACGCCCCCAAGCGCCGGCCGGAGAGCGACGACGACGAGGTGCGTCAGTATTCCCAGCGCCGGGTGGATGTCATCGACCTGGACGCCAGTCAGGTGGTGGCCGTGGAGTTCACCGACATGGCGGCCCGCAAGGACGATCTGCCCCTGGATATCTTCAGCTCCCGGGATGAAGGGTTGGCGCGGCGGGCGGCGAACCAGGGTCGGCCATCGCCGGACGTCCGCCTGCTCACCTTCGAGCATCTCCTGACCCAGACCCCCTTCGTTAACGACATGCGGGAGATGATGCGCATCATTGAGGAGGCTTACGAAAATCCGGTGGATGTGGAATTCACCGCCAACTTTGGCGAGGGTGAGAACGGCGCGGGCTACCGCATCAACCTGGTGCAGTGCCGCCCCTTGCAACTCACCACCGATACCGCCGGGGCCAACCTGCCCGCCCTGGCCGCCTCGGGCGAATTGGTCCTGGAGGCCGCGGGAGCCGTCATCGGCAAGAGTCGCCAGCTCGGCATCGACCGCGTCATCTATGTCATGCCCGGGGTCTATGGCCTGCTGCCCATGCAGGATCGTTACGCGGTGGCGCGCCTCATCGGCCGCATCCTGCGCGTGGACAAGGAGCCGCGTCGGGTCATGCTCCTGGGACCGGGGCGCTGGGGTACCACCATGCCCATGCTCGGCGTCCCGGTCTCCTTCGCCGAGATCGACAAGGTCTCCGTGCTGTGCGAGATCGTCGCCATGCGCGAGAACCTGGTGCCGGATGTCTCCCTGGGCACCCACTTCTTCAACGACCTGGTGGAGTGGGACATGCTCTACCTGGCCCTCTTCCCCGGCCGCGAGGGTAACCAGTGGAGCCTGGACTTCTTCGAGCGCTCCCCCAACCGCCTGGCGGACCTAGTCCCCGAGGAGGCACGCTGGGCCCATGCCGTCAAGGTGATCGACCCGGCCGATGACCAGGCCCGCCTGACCCTCTGGGCCAGTTCCCTGGAGCAGAAGGTCTTCTGTTACCTGGGTCGGGAGGACCGG
>JAGVUH010000266.1 GCA_019136395.1 Gammaproteobacteria bacterium | reverse complement strand
GGCCGCCAGCAGGCCACGGATGGCCGCGACGATGGCCGGATCATCGAACTCCTGCTCCCCCGTCAGGCGATAGGCCAGACGACCCTGACGGTCGACCAGGAAACTGGTGGGCAGACCCTTGACCGGCCAGGACATGACCACCCGGGACTCCGCGTCCAGCAGGACCGGAAAGGTGGCGGTCCCGGCGAAGGCCTTGACCATTTCCGCCTCCTCCTCGACGTTGACGGCGAGGACCTCGAAGGTTTCCGGTGTGAAGAGCGCTTGCACCCGCCCCAGGGAGGGGAATTCCTTGCGGCAGGGCGGACACCAGGTGGCCCAGAAATTGATCAGCACCACCCGGCCGCGCATCTGCGCCAGATCGACGATCTGGCCTTGGAGATCCGCCAGTCTCAAGGCCGGAGCGGTGGGGCGCTCCGTGAGGGGCACCAGTCCACCGGGCGCCGGCCAGGCGGCCGGTGAGCGGCCGACCAGGGCCAGAACGGTGCCGGCGAGGAGTGCGCCGAGCAACCGGCGACGCCCCAGGTTCCGGGGGAGGGTCCGGGGAGCGTTCCGGGATTCAGATTGCAAAGAGGGGAAAACTGTCATCGTGCGCAAGCCCGCGGGGTGATGGTGGATGGACATCGGCAATTTGATTCTTTGGCGACGGCGGTATCCCGCGGCGGCGGTGCTGGCACGCGCACCGGCCCCAGTGGGTTCGGGCGCGCGGGCGTTAGCCCGGCCGGGGTCTTTATTATCCCGCCAAGGCATGATAGCGCCTTAGGCAAGTCTGCCCGCCTCCGCCGCGCTGCAACCCCTGTATCGCGAATCTTCTGGCACCCACGGCTAGACAAAGGGGGATCAAGGACTACCTTAAGAGGTGGATGCTCCCGCTAACAGCAGGCATCCACCCCAACGATCATGGAGGTCGCTTTCCCGCTCGACCGATGACGGAAAGCGTTGGTTAGCTGTTGACACTACGTCGGAGGTTTAAGACATGTCCCTGATTTCACGTGCCCTAGCCGAGATGATTGGCACTTTCTGGCTGGTCCTGGGCGGTTGTGGCAGCGCCGCCCTGGCGGCGGTGTTCATGGCCGGCAGCAATGATATCGGTATCGGCCTGCTGGGCGTCTCCTTCGCCTTTGGCCTCACGGTGGTGACCATGGCCTACGCCATCGGCCATATCTCCGGCTGCCATCTCAATCCGGCGGTGACCGTGGGGCTGGTAGTGGGTGGCCGCTTCCCGGCCAGCGAGGCACCACTCTACATTATCCTGCAAACCGTGGGCGCCATCCTCGCCGCCCTGCTCCTGTTGCTGATTTTACAGGGTAATCCGGCCTTCACCCTGTCAGCCAGCAGCCTGGCGGTCAACGGCTTCGGGGAACTCTCCCCCGGCAAGTACGGCATGATGACCGGTCTGATCACCGAGGTGGTCATGACGGCGATGTTTTTGTTCATCATTCTGGGCGCCACCGACAAGCGCGGAATTGGCAGCCACGCGGGACTGGCCATCGGCCTGGCGTTGGTTCTGATCCATCTGATCTCGATCCCCGTGACCAACACCTCCGTCAACCCGGCCCGCAGCACCGGCCCCGCCCTCGTCCTGGCCCTGAATGGCCAGGGGTTGGCACTGGCCCAATTGTGGCTCTTCTGGGTCGCGCCCCTTGCCGGCGCGGTTATCGCCGGGCTGATCTATCGGCTGTTTGAAACCCCCGCCAGCAAATAACTCGCTTCACCCCAGATCGGGAGCCAGAGCACGGCACTGGCTCCTTCAAGCTGGGTGGTTGGTCAGGGTCACGCCATTGCCCCCGGTCGGCCTTCCGCCTTGGGGGTCCGGTGCTCCATGAGCGGGAGCGGTTCGCAATCCCCCGGCTTGAGACCGGTCTTGGCACTGGAGGGGGATTAGCTCCTCCTGCTGTAAATGTCTTATGGCCCTCCAAACTGATAACCTGAGGGTACCGGTCCATGGCGCAGTTCTTCAGGGATAGGAAGACCGGTGATCAGCATGAACACCTTCATCAACCTCTCCCCGGTCAGAGAACCCGCCATGCCATCCCCAACCCCGGACCCCAGCAACCTGACCAGTCGCCAAGACACCACCAGCCACCC
>JAGVUH010000526.1 GCA_019136395.1 Gammaproteobacteria bacterium | reverse complement strand
GGCCGTCGATGCCGGCAAGTCCGCTCTCGATCTCGAACCGGACTTGACCGAGCTGGACCGTCAGCTCCAGGACCTGCGCCAGGCCAGCGCCCCCTGGCTGGAGGACCCGGGTGGTGCCTGAGCAAACTGGGATTTTCTGGCAAAGCTGGCGTTAGGGCACTGTTTAGTTCCATCCATCCTTTCCCCGAGAGGTCCGCGCATGTACCTGTCCAGGCAACTGATGCTGTTGATCTCGCTGCTGTTCCTGCTGATCTTCAGTGGCAACTTCGCGGTTGGGGTCCATCAGATGCGCGGCTACCTGCTGGTCGAATCCCAGGTCCACGCCCAGGATACGGCGACTTCCCTGGGCCTGTCCCTGAGCCCCCATCTGACCGATCCCACGGATCCCATCCTGGAGACCATGATCCGGGCCATCTATGACCGGGGCTACTACCTGGAAATCAAGCTCACCGACATCGATGGCCGGACCCTGGTCCGGCTTGCTGACAGCCGCGTCTTCGCGCAGGTCCCGGACTGGTTCATCCGGCTCCTGCCCATGGCAACTGCCACGGCCACCAGCGAGATCAGCTCCGGCTGGAATCTGGCGGGGGTCGTCTCCGTCACCATCAACCCGGGGTGGGCCTATCTCAAGCTGTATCAGCAGATGCGGCACGCCCTGTTCTACTCGCTGGTGACGCTGGGCTTGGCGCTGCTGCTGCTCTTTGTGGTGCTACGCCTTACCCTGCGCCCACTGAGCAACATCGCCCGACTGGCGCACGATATCGCCGGGGGCCGGTTCGCCCGTATCGATCCCTTGCCCTGGACGCGTGAAGTGCGGCAGGTCGCCGAATCCATGAATTTCATGTCCGGCAAGATCGAGGGCGTGATCCGCGCCATGAACCAGAAGCTGGAGGGTCTCAACCAGCGGCTGTTGCGTGACGAGCTGACTGGCCTCTATCACAAGGGCAGCTTTACGGCCGATCTGGAACATCTTGCTGAAGATGGCGACCTGGGTTGCATCGTCTACCTGCGGATCGAGGCCTTCGCTGAACTCGCCAATGCCTGGGGTGAGGCGCGGACCGACCAGTTCCTCCAGGCCTTCGCCACCATCCTCGAGCGCTGCGCGGAGGAGGCGGCGACCGCCGCCAGGGCCTATCGTTTCCATGGGGCTGAATTTGCCCTACTGGTCCCGGGGCTGGGGCCCGCGGCCATCACGGACTGCGCCCAGACCTTGCACCAGCGGCTGACCGGGTTGGGTGAACAGCATGGCCGGCCGGATCTGGTGCATATCGGCATCGCCCCCATCAATGCCCAAGACACGCCGACGGGGATGCTGGCCCTCGCCCAGGAGGCTTTCGAACAGGCGCGGCTCATCGGCTTCAACAGTTATTTCATTTATCAGCACCCCGAGCGGGGCCGGACCCCGGAACAATGGCGGGCGCGGGTCCTGTCGCTCATCGCGGCGGGAGACTTTCAGATTGCCTATATCGGCCCGGTGCTGAGCTGCCGCGATGGGGAGGTCCTCATGGAAGAGGCCTTCATCCATGCCAGGGACGAGGGGGGTGAACCCATCCCGGTGGGCCCCTTCATCTCGATGGCGGAGAGGTATGAACGGATCGCCGACCTCGACCGGGGGGTGATCCGCAAGGTGGCCACCCGGCTCCAAGAGACCCCTTCGCCGCACTGCGTGGCGATCAATCTCTCCATGCTCACCCTCAATAGCGTCGACTTTTATACCTGGCTGGGGGAGTTTCTGCACCAGCATGCCGCGCTGGCCGGGCGCCTGATCTTTAGTGTCTCAGCCTATGGGGTGGCGAAGGATATCGACCGGTTCCGGGACTTCGTCGGTTTCACCCGCCGCTTGGGGGCCAAGACCCTCCTAAAGCGCTATGACGTCCAATTCATCCCCATGCGACAGTGGGTACAAACCATGCACGAGGCTGGCGATCTGCTCGAAATCGCCATCCTGGCGGAGGCGGTCCGTGAGGAGGCAGACTTCAGGGTCATCCAGGAACTGGGCCTGGCGGGCGCCAGCCGCTGATGCCGCCCCCGGGGAAAGATTCGCGGCCGGATGCCAGGCCTGACCCGGGCGGACGGAGCCGACGGGGCCGGTGGTGGCCGTGGCTGGCGACGCTGATGATGATCGGCCTCTCCGCCTTCGGCGCGCTGGAGATCGGTCCGGAATTGATTGCCCGCATCCAACGGGAAGAGGGTGCCGCCGCCGCCGCCCGCATCGAGGCCTGGCAGCGCCTGATCGACGCGGCCCGGGAATTCGAGGAGCGGGAAAAATTAGAGCGCGTCAATCAGTTTTTTAATCAGCTCCGGTTTCTCGACGACAGTCTCCTGTGGGGGAAGGAGGATTACTGGGCGACGCCTTTGGAATTACTGGCCAAGAATGGCGGCGATTGCGAGGATTTTTCCATCGCCAAATACTTTACCCTGCTGGCCACCGGCGTTGTGGAGGAACGGTTGCGCCTGACCTATGTCAAGGCCCTGGACATCAACCAGTCACACATGGTGCTTACCTATTACGCCACGCCTCATGCCACCCCCTTGGTCCTTGATAACCTCAATCCCCAGATCTTGCTGGCCAGCGAGAGGAAGGATCTCCAACCCGTCTACAGTTTTAACGGCAGCGGCCTGTGGCTGGCCAAGTCCGTCGGGACGGGCAAGAAGCTTGGCGGCGGCGAACGGTTGGATCCCTGGCGGGACCTACTGTCCCGCTTCCCAGGGCGAGCGCGCATTAAGGAGCTATAAGATAGTAAGTTACGGCATGATTGAGTGAACCCAGCCGAGGAGTCACTCATGTCTGCCAGCTTTATCTACCATTTTGCCACCCTT
>JAGVUH010000671.1 GCA_019136395.1 Gammaproteobacteria bacterium | reverse complement strand
TCGTCCGCCAGCAGCAGGCTGGGCTGGGTGACGATGGCCCGGGCGATGGCGACGCGCTGTTGCTGACCGCCGGAGAGTTCGCCGGGGGTATGGTCCTCCCAGCCGGCGAGACCCACCAGGCCGAGGGCGGCCCGGGCGCGGGCGCGGCGCGCGGCAGCGGGGACGTGGCGATAGATCAGCGGCAGTTCCACGTTTTCCAGGGCCGAGGTGCGGTTGAGGAGGTTGAAGCCCTGGAAGACGAAGCCCAGGTAGGTGCGCCGCAGACGGGCGCGCTGGTCGCGGCTGAGGGACTCGACAGGCGGATGCGCAGGTCCACGCCATCCAGGGCGCGCATGGCCGCCACTCCCCGGCCGTAGACCTTGGTCACCTGGCGAAATTCCACCAGGATGGGGGCCGCCGGGATTGGGGTTGGTCCGCTGGGGTCAGGCGACCCCCGCCCAGGGCTCAGCGTTGATGCCTTCGGGTCAACTGCCTCCGCCGAGGAAATGCTTACCGGCGTGGCCGTGGCCGCCTCATCCGCTGGAAAGGGCGTCACCCGTGTCTCCGCGGTCATGACTTGGCCCCGCCCCGCTCCATCTCCACCAGCACCTCGGTCCCGGGCTCCAGGTCACCGGACAGGATCTCGGTGAGGTTGCCATCGGTGGCGCCGGTCGCGACCGGGACTGCCACCGGCTGGCCCTCGCGCAGCACCCAGACCCGGGCGCCCTTGCCAGACTTGGGTTCCTTGGTGGTGGCGGTGCGGCTGGAGGGCGCGCGACGGGGCAGTAACATCCCGACCAGGCCGCCGTTGTCAGCTTTGGCGGTCTTGTTGGCGTTCGGCGGGCTGAAGCGCAGGGCGGTGTTGGGCACCAGGAGGACATCGTCGACCTCCCGCGCCAGGATCTCAGCGGTGGCGGTCATGCCCGGGCGCAGGGACAGGTCGTCGTTCTCCAGGGAGAGGAGGGCGGCGTAGGTCACCACCCCGTTGACGGTCTCCGGGGCATAGCGGACCTGGGTAATGGTGGCGGGAAAGCGCCGGTTGGGATAGGCGTCGACGGTGAACTCGGCCTTGAGCCCCGCCGCCACCTGGCCCACGTCGGCCTCGTCCACGGCGACGTTGAGCTCCATCTGGGTCAGGTCCTCCGCCAGGGTGAAGAGCACCGGGGTCTGGAGGGAGGCCGCCACCGTCTGTCCTGGCTCCACCTGCCGCTTGAGCACGGTGCCGTCGATGGGAGAGCGGATCTCGGACTTGACCAGGGTGCGACTGTCGGCGTCGAGCTGGGCCTGGGCTTGCTCGACCTTGGCCTTGGCCACCGCCAACGCGGCCTCGGCGCGACGGGCGGCGCCGGCGGCGGTATCCAGTTCCTCCTGGGAAGACATGCGCTTGGCGATCAGGTCCTGGACGCGGCGCAGCTTGTTGGCCGTCTCGATGGCGGTGGCCTCGGCCTCCTTGACCCCCGCCAGGGCCAGGGTCAGGGCCGCCTCGGCCTGCCGCTTTTTGGCCTGAAAGGTATCCGGGTCAAGTCGGGCTAGCACCTGCCCCTTGGTCACCCGGTCGTTAAAATCCACCAGGACCTCGTCGATGGTGCCGGAGACCTCGGTCCCCACGTCGACCTGGGTTACCGGCTGCAACTGGCCGGTGGCGGTGACCTTGACGACGAGGTCGCCGCGCTCGACGGTGACGGTCTTGTAGCGTGGCCCCTCCGGAGTGGACTCCGCGAGCCAGAACCGGGCGGCGGCCCCCAGGGCCAGCAGCACCAGCGCCGCCAGCAGGTAGCGGACCCAGCGCCGGCGGGGGGGGTCTGCGAGGTCCAGGCCGGATCTGGTCTCGGCCAGGGTGGGCGTGGTCACCGCGGAGGCTGACCCTGAAGATGTGGCGGAGTGGGGTGAGGGTACGAGGGACTCCTGGTTGGCGGTTGCCGAATCAGGAGGCAGGGGCATGGCAGTCATTCCAAGGGATCTCTTTCGCTACTTGGGTTCCTGATTCCAGTCTATGCCGAAGGGGCAGGCGAAAGGAGTGTCAAGCGGGGAAATATCGAGAATCTTGGGCGAAAGAGATCAGCGGACTTTTGCCATCAATGGCTTACAACTCATCGGCCAGCCGCTTAATCGCGCCAAAGTCGGTCTTGCCACTGCCGAGCTTAGGGATGGACTCGACCCGCCGCACCTCGGCGGGGATGCTGAGGGGGTTGGCCCCGGCGGCCAGCAGGGCGCGGCGCAGCGCGTCCCCTTCGAGGTCCGCCGCCACCAGCAGCAGGATGCGCTCCCCCTTCTGGGCGTCGGGCAGGTTGACCGCCGCCAGTTCCAGCTCCGGCTGGGCCAGGACCCGGCGCACCTGCTCCTCCACCGCCGTCAGGCTGATCATCTCGCCGCCGATCTTGGCGAAGCGGGAATAGCGATCGACGAT
>JAGVUH010000421.1 GCA_019136395.1 Gammaproteobacteria bacterium | reverse complement strand
CATGCCATCCGCCCCCTCGAGGTCCTCGATGCCAATCCGCGGGTTCATCCTTAAAAGTCTCCGTAGGGCGTTAGGGTTTGCGGGAGCCGGGCCAGCGGTTTGCCATAGGCTTCGAAGTCGTAGCGCAGGTAGAGCATGCCGCGGTTGGGCTCGTAAAAGGGGGAGCGATCGATTCCGATCGAGCCACCGACAAACAGATTAGGGGTTATCTGGTACTCGAAGGCCCCCCGGATGCCATAACCGGTGCTGTGACTGGAACCTCCTTCATACCAGGGATCGACGCCGGTGTCCGGCTCCAGCCTCTCCGCGTCCGCCTGGAGGTCGGGGTGGCCGGGGTAATAGGGCGCGTCATCCAGTCGCGACCAGGAGAAGGAGATCCCGGCCCGGAGGATGTAGGCCCAGCGCTTCGTCCGTGCCTCCCAGGTGACGGGAAATGACAGGGAGGCATAGGATTGGGGACTGTAGTAGCCACCATGTCCAAAGGTGAATTCACCCAGATTCCGCTCGAAGCTCCAGTAGGAGGCATTGATGCCGAGGGAGAGTTCCCGATCGGGCTCGTTGATCACGCGCCCATAAATGCCGCCCATGAGAATTTTGCGGTCGTTCGTCGGCACGTTGTCGCCGGTCAAGGCATGCCAGGAAAGGTTCGACCAGAAGCCATAGGTGCCACCTTGGTCGCGGCTGAGATTGAGACGGAGGCCATTGGCGAGAATTCCTCCCCAGACTTCGCCGGTACCGGGATCGCGGGTGCCGCCAAAGGTCAGCAGGCTGCTGGTCAGGGGACGACGGGAGGCCGTCAGGCCGTAGGAGAAGGGGCCCACATCCCCATCCCAGCGCAGGCCGCCAACCAGATTCTGCACCTCCATGCCGATGGGGGTGGTGCCGAGATCGAAACGCAGTTGTGGGATTTGATAGCCCAGGGCAAGGGTGAGTCCCGTCGCGGATTGGTCGAGACTGCCCTGGGGACAATTTCCCCACTGGCCACACAGCAGCAGGGTGCCAAAGGTTTCGGCCTCCCCCGGGTCGTCCAGATCCAGTGAGCCGGCGTCAAAGCTGAGTTCCTCGGCGCGAATGAAGAGGCGACCTCCGGGGCCGAGGGGGACCTGGCCCTCGGCCAGGACCCCGATCGCCTCCACCGCGGACTTGCCCGGGGTCGCGTTGCGGGTCAGGATATCGAGGGCCAGAACGGCGTTGCCGGGAGGTGTGTCCTGACTGTCCCCTCCGGCCGGGGTGTCGCCGCGAATGATCCCATCCACCGTTTGCCAGCCTTTGCGGACCTGCTTCTGTAACTCCTCCACGTCGCCGGCTTGCCGTGTCGCCTGTTGCAGGCGTTCCCGGGCTTGGTCCTGATCGCCGGCCCGGGCCAGGTCAAGCCCTTCCACGATCAGAAGTTCCAGGCTTAGGCGCTGATGGAGTTCCTTCATCCCGGGGGTGCGGCTGGCGGCGGGTATGGATTCGAGCGTGGCGATGGCAAGGCGCTTTTCATCCTCGGCGCTCAGATACAGGGCCAGCGCGTAACGCCAGTCCACATTCCTGGGATACTTGGCTTGTCCCGCCTCTAGTAACTCGCGCCCCCGGGCCACCTGGCCCCGTTCGGCGAGCAGCCGGGCCAGGCGGTAACCGATCCAGGGATCTCCGGGGTTCAGCGACCGGGCCTCTTCCAGGTAGCCCTGGGCCTCATCCAGCCGACCGGCTTGCAGCATCGCTTTGGCGGTACTTTGGAGCATCTCGGCTCGCAGTGCCTGCGCGCGGGTACCCAGGGTCCGCCGCTGGGGGGGCGTCAGCGCCTTCAGGGCTGCCAGCAGCCGTTCATGTTGGTCGGATTCAAGCATGAGGGTCAGCAAGCCATTCAAGGCGGAATAATTGGTGGGGTCCTTGCGGAGCGCGCGGCGATACCATTTTTCCGCCCCTGGGATGTCCTTCCGCTTTGCCGCGATCTGACCCATTATGGCCAGGCCTTGGGCCTCTTCCGGATCAAGGCGCATGGCTTCAGTGACCTTTCGCTCCGCCAGGGTGAGTTTGTTGGCGCTGATGGCTTGGTCGGTCTGCTGAAGCAACGACCAGTAGCGGGCGGCCTTGATGAGGGCG
>JAGVUH010000192.1 GCA_019136395.1 Gammaproteobacteria bacterium | reverse complement strand
GGTGACGCGATGGCCGGCGCCCACCTCCCCGGCGTCCACCCGGTCGTTGTTGAAATCCTCCCGCGCCAGCAGGCGATTCTCATAGCCGATCAGGCGGTACTCGGTCACCTGGGCCGGGTTGAACTCGATCTGCACCTTGACGTCCCCGGCGATGGTCTCCAGGGTCGACGCCAGCTCATCCACCAGCACCTTGCGCGCCTCCTGCAGGGTGTCGATGTAGGCGTAGTTGCCGTTGCCCTTGTCCGCCAGTTGCTCCATGAGCTGGTCGTTGTAGTTGCCGCCGCCGAAGCCCAGGGTGGTGAGGCTGATGCCCTTGGCCCGCTGCTGCTCGATGAGCTGGATCAGGGCCTCGTGGTTGACCGTACCGACGTTGAAGTCGCCGTCGGTGGCGAGGATGACGCGGTTGATGCCCTCCGGCAGGCGCGCCTGCTCGGCCAGGCGATAGGCGGTCTCGATGCCGGCGGCACCATGGGTGGAGCCGCCCGCGCGCAATTGCTCCAGGGCGCCCAGGATCTTGGCGGGCTGATCGCCGGGGGTAGGTTCCAGCACCACCCCGGCGTTGCCGGCATAGGTCACCAGGCTGACCCGGTCACGGGCCTCCAGTTGCCCGGCCAGCAGCTTGAAGGCGGAGATCAGCAGGGGCAGCTTGTTCGGCTGATCCATGGAGCCGGACACGTCGATGAGGAAGACCAGATTGGCCGCCGGCCGTTGCGCCGGGGCATAGCCCTGCAGGCCGACCAGCAACAGATGGGTGTGGGGGTTCCAATGCGTGGGGGCGAGTTCCGTGGTCAGGGCCAACGGCTGGGCACGGTCGCGGGGCTGGGGATAGGCATAATCGAAGTAGTTGATCAGTTCCTCGGTGCGCACCGCGTCCTTGGGGGGCAGCCGGCCCTGGGTGAGAAACCGCCGGACGTTGGCATAACTGCCAGTGTCCACGTCGATGCTGAAGGTGGACACGGGCTGCTCCCGGGTCAGCATGACGCCGTTCTCGGTGAGCTTGGCGTAACGCTCGCGGTCCTCGGGAGTCAGGGGGGGCAGCGGGAGCGGGGGTGGCGGCAGGACCGAGGGATTCAATTGCGCCCGGGGGGCGATCGCCGTCGCCGCCACCACGCCGAGGGCGGCCTGCTTTCCCAGGAGGCTGGAATCAGCCAGGGTGGCGTGTTCATTTAAGGATAGGGGGGCGCCAGACTGCTGCTTGGTCCTGGTATCAGCGGCGGCGACCTCGTCCGTGACTTCCTTGACCGAAGTGGCGGTTGTTTGCCCGGAGGCGTTCGGTTGACCAGCAGCGGCTGTTTGCTCCGTGGTGCTTGACTGCCCCACCGGAATTCCTTGCCCTGCCGTCGTCGCTTGATCGACGGCGGCGGTTTGCTCAGCCTTGGTTGGTTGCCCGGCTTGGGTTGCAGGGGGATTGGCCCCGGTAGCCTTGGGGTCCGGTGCCTGGTTACAACCCGTAAGCTGGGCGATGGTCAGCGCCAGCATGAAGAAGAGGGCGAAATTCAGGGAGCGGTACCGGGGGATGGCAAGGGTAAAGGGCAGGATCAATGGGGACTTTTTCACGATGGCTCTCCTTTGAGGGTTGGGACATCCCTATAAACGCGGCAGGAAAGACCATGGAGTTAAGGAGAAACAATATTTTTACGATGAGAGGGCAGACCCCTCACCCAGGTAGTGCCCCGGATTCAGCCGCTGGCCGCGTAACAGGTCCGCTCCCGCTTACTTTTTCTCAACCTCCGTGGCCTTGGCGAGTTGGGAGAGGGGCAGAAAGAGACACAGCGGATCATCCAGGGTGGCCTGGAAACCTAGCCGGCGATACAAGGCCGCGGCTGTATCGTGCTTTGCATCGACCACCACGGCGAAGAGGCCGACCTTGGCGGAGAAAGCCAACGCCAGCCGCAAGCTGAAGGCCAGTAAGTCCTGACCGATTCCCTTGCCTTGCACCTGTAAAGCGACGGCGAGGCGGGCAATGCGTAGGACAGGGATCGGATAGCGGGGCAATTTCAGGTGGGGAGGCAACACCTGAGCCGCCACCTGACCGACGCTAAGAGTGACGAATCCCAGCAGTTCCGGGCCACCATTGGCCAGAGCGACATAGGTCTTGCTCAAGCCTCGGCGCTGTTGTTGTCCCGCCAGGCGGATGATGAAGTCGTTGAGCCGAGGATCGCCGCAATCAAAACGGGCGCGGTGATGACGGCTTTCCAGCAGCTCGATGCATACAGCCATTTAACGGGCCAGGAGACGCCGCAGCTCAGCGTTAGGCTCCGGCGGATTCTCGCCAGCGGCGACGAAGGCCTCGAAGGCCTGCTGGGAAAGGATCAAGCTATCGTTAGCGGCCACTACCTGGCGAGCCGCCTCGTAGGCATGCTGCAACATGAAGGCGGAAACCGTGGTGCCCAGCAAAGCAGCCGCCCGTTCGATGAGGGCCTTAGCCTCGGGACTGGCGCGCAGGTTGATACGGGCAGCTTCAGTGCCAGGGAGGCTGGCGGTGGACGTGGACATTGAAGGTGTCTCTTCGCGGTCTTGGTGAGATGATCGGTAGGGGTATTTGTACGTCATTATGACATACCACTACCCATTCAGGCTTCACCCTAACGCTATTAGTTTGGAAGTCTGACAAGAATATATTTGCGCACAAGACGCCAATTGTTACCATTTTTGCGCACCAGTGACCGTTTTTACGCAAACCCTTTTACGCACCATCACCCGATGGCCGTCCAGCAACCTGACGTGACGAACGAGTGGATTGGCTCGGAGTGTCACCGTGCTCAGGATGCGAAACGGGACGTCCCAGTCCCCCTTTCGCCTTGCGCTCGGCGACAACCTTTGTGCCCCGGTTCGCCCCGCTCGGGGCCACGGCGCCGTCACGACGTGCCCGCCAAGGGGGCGGTCAGACTTTGCCATGGCCTTCCGTCGCATGGCTTGACGGCGGATCGGATGCGCTTGCATCTGGCCTCTGCGGCGGCGGGACTTCGCCCCTCCGCCACGCCGGCCAGACGCCCGCGCCGACGCCTACCGGGGACTACCGGCCTTCGCTTCGCTCTCCATGGCCGGCAGCGATTGTTAGCAGTGTTAAAAGGTAGCTGGGGAGGTATGTAGAATTAACGAGCAATGGAGATACCGCTCATAAATTCAGTTAGTTAGTGTGTGTATTTGGTAGTGGGCAGTTTACCGAGAGAAAAAGGGCATCCCGAGCTTACGAGCAAGGGGGCGGGGCCACGAGGGCTCCCAAGGGGGTACACGCCAGTCGATCGTACAACCAGCCAAACCCCACGCGCTCCTGCTCCAGGCGCAGCCGGGGTTGGTGGCGATCGAATCTGAGGTCGTCATAGACCGCCGCCTCCTCGGCCGAGAGACGCGACAAGTCGTGGCGTGCAGGGTCGGGCTCCTCGCCCCAGTGCAGGCGGTGGGCAAGGAGCGTCTGCCGGTCCATGAGGAAGGACGCCGCGCCGGGAAAGTAGCCACGCAGCTGGTCAAGGATGGCGAATCCGTGGGTGTCGATGTCGCCCCAGTAGTGCAGCTGGCATCGATGCAGCCACTCAGCGCGCGACAGCGCCTCCCAGCCGTAGCCCGTGCCGAAGACGACGATGGCGTCCGCAACTGGCGGGAAGGCGAGGAAGTTAGTCTCGTTCTCGGTGATGAAGACTTTCTCGACCGGTAGCGCCAGCGCCGCGAAGCTCGCCGCGTCCAGGGTGATGTCGGGCAGGCCTTCGCAGCCCGGCAGGCTGAGCGTGGCCGGGTCGAGCAGGCGAAACCGAATCCGGACAGGCTTGTCCAGGAAGCCGAATCGGCGTGTGAACTGCGCGACGCCGGTTGCATCGGTCTCGATGACTTCTGGCGGCAGAGCTAGGTCCAGCAACTCGGCCAACACGCCTCGATGGGCCTCGATGAACTTGCTGTCCACGCCGGGCACGTCGACCTGGCGCAGGTACACCGCCGGTCGAGGATGGGCCTGCAGCCATGCGACGACGGCCAGCAGACGCTCCCAGCGGTCGGCCAGGTCCAGCGCCTGGATCGGGCGCCGAGACAGCCACGACAGCAAAGCTGGCTGCGCGGCCGCCGTCTGCTGCCACACCGCCTCGAACCGCTGCGCTTGACGACCCTTGCCGATGAAGGCCAAGGCGTCCTTCAGGGTATCGATCCAGACGGCCGCGGGGAGCCGCTGCATGCCCTGGACGCGGTGATTCCACTCGCGCCATTCGATTCGGACCTGAGGGGTATCGGCAACGGCGCGCACCCAGTCACGCACGGCTTCGAATCGATCGGACAGGTCCGCAGCAGTGGGGGCCTTCAGGGTCAGGCGCCGAGGCCACGTAACGGCATCCGTTACAGCCGCCCGCTGCAAGTCGCCCCGGTCCCACAAGCGTTGGACCTGGGTGCGCAAATCTGCCGGCGTGGTCCAGCTCATGGTGCCACGCCATCTCCGGCGTCCCTGGCTTCGACCGCCCCGTCCGCCGACCCTGCCGCCTTGTGCACCCGGTACTCCTCGATCGACAGGCAGCGCAGTCGCGAGTCCCGCCCACCCTCGTTGTGCACGAAGCCCACGCTGGCCACGAAGGGCTCGATAATGTGGATCTTCTGCAGCGGCGTGACGATCAACAACTGCAGGTTGAGCTGCTGGAACAGGCGGAGCCCGTAGTGCGCCGACTCATCCGACCCTCGCCCGAAGGCCTCGTCGATGACGACGAAGCGGAAAGATCGCGAACGCACCGCGCCCCATTCCAGACCGAACTGGTAGGCCAGGCTCGCTGCCAGCACGGTGTAGGCCAGCTTCTCCTTCTGACCGCCTGACTTGCCGCCCGAGTCCGAGTAGTGCTCGTGCTCGGCACCGTCGGCGCGCCAGCGCTCGCTGGCCGAGAACAGAAACCAGTTGCGCACGTCGGTGACCTTGGCGGTCCAGCGCCGGTCGGCGTCCGACAGTCCTTCACGGCCCCGGAAGCGGTCGATGATGGCCTTGACCTGCAGGAACTTGGCTTCCGAATACTGTTCGTCTGCCGAGCCCGTCATCGCGCCCTCGGTGCAGGCCCGCAGATCCTGCTGGAAGTCGCGGATCTCGGCATCCGGGCTGGGCAACGTGACTAGCTTGATGTACCGGCCGGGGTTGTAGTCGATGCCTTGGAGCGACTGGTTGATGAAGTCGACGCGCTCCTTGATCGTCTCCCGCTCGCGTGCGAGCTGGGCATTGAAGTTGGCGATCTCGTTGATCGTGTTGACGTTCAGCAGCTCCTTGAAGCGCGCTTCGAATCGCGGCAGATCGTCGCTCTTCAAGCCGGTGAGCATCCGCTCGTACTCCGGCAGCGCCGCCAGGCTCACGTCCATCTCGACGGTCTCGGCCTTGAACTCCTCCTTGAAGCCGCGCATGGCATTGACGATGCGCTCGGTCAGACGGGCCAGGCGCTTGTCCTCCATATCGATGCGCTCCTGCAGCCATTTGCGCACCTCCTGCTCGCGGTTGTCGCAGGACTCGACCGACAGCTGATGCTCGCCCAGCGCCTGCGTGCGCCAGCCGTCCAAACGCTCGCACTGCACCTCGGTCAGTGGCGCCTCGTCCCAAAGCCGGACCGTCTGATTCCGCAGGTCCTGTGCCGTCGCATGCTTGGTCGCGACCTCAGCACGTCGGTCCCGAGCCTCGTCGCGCTTGCGTTCTGTCTTTGCCAGCTGATCTTGCACCGCCTCGAGCTGACGCCCGAGCTCCTGCAGCGTGTCCGATGTAGCTGCCAGCCGTGAACGCTCCTCGGTGAGCGCAGCAATCTGGCGGGCCAGGTTCATCCAGTCGATGTCCACGAAGCGCGTGAACTCCTCCAGCCGTGCGAGCGTCTCCAGCCTTCCTTGTAGCTCCTTACGCGCCTGCTGAATCTCGCCGATCCGTTGCCCCAAGGTGGCCAGCTTTTCCTCCAGGCGCTCCCGCTGATCGCGCAACGCTCGCAGCTTGTCGGCGTTGCTCCAGCCAAGCACGTAGCGACCACGGTCGTCGATGCGGCTGCGGTCATCCTTCTCGTGGCGGCCGCTCGGGTCCTTGATCTGACCGGAGCGCGTGATGGCGCGCGCCTCGCGACGGAACTGCTCCCCGGTGTCGCAGCAGGCGACGTCGAAGCGCTGGCGAAGCTCCTGTTCCAGCCACTCGTAGTGTGGCGAATCCGGCTTGATGACGAGCTTGCGCACCAGCGACTGCGGAAGCAGCCCCGCGCCCTGAGCTGACTTTCGCGGACGTACGTGGAAGTACACCAACCTGGCGCCCAGATGCTGGCGGTCCACCCAGTCCGCAACGGCCTTGTAGTTCGCGTCCGGGACCAGTAGCGCGAGGCCAAAGCCACGCAGCAGCCGCTCGGCGGCGCCTTCCCAATCGCGCTCGTCGTCACGCACCTGGATGAGCTCGCCAGCGAAAGGCAGCTCGTCCTCACTGATCGAGAGGGCCGCACACAGCCCATCGCGGATGCGGACCTGGGCAGCGTCGATGTTGCTCTTGCGCCGCTGGAGACTGTCGATCTCGGCGGACAAGGCGGTGTGATCTTCACGTCCCTTGCGGAACGGAAAGTCCTCCTCACGCTCGCGGTTGTCCAAGTCGGCAATGCGCTCGCGCAAGCCTTCGGCACGCTGGCTGATGCTCTGCTGCTGGGCGAGGAAGCATGCTTCATCGGCTGGCGCCGCCTCATCAATGCGGATCAGCAGCTCTTGGAAGCGGTCAGACTTCTTCTGCCGTTGAACCTTCTCCTGCTCCAGACGGCGAATCTCCGCTGCCAGCTCTTCCAGGCGATTGCCGCCGTTGTCTCGCAGAGCTCGCTCCAGGCGGCCGACCTCAACGCGCTCGGTCTCCCGCTGCGCTTCCAGGCGCTCGATCTGCGCCTCGAGCCGGGCCGCATCCTCCGCAAGCAAGCCGAGGCGGCGGTCCAGCAGCTCGCCCTTGAGGCGGGCGAAGTACGGCCGAAGCTGATCGCGCGCATCCCGCCAGCCCTGGATCACGGCCACCAGCGCCAGGTGACGCTTGCCGTCCTCGACCAAAGGTATCAGCAAGTCCACCTGCCGCTTCGCCTTGAGCACCGCCTGATGCGCCCGGTCCAGGTCGTCGAAGTGGCGGATCAGCGCCTCGATGCGGCTGCCCACGTCGAAGGGCTCCAGCATGTGGCTGCGCACAAAGTCGGTTAGGTTGCCCACCGACTTCATCGAGACGGTCTGGTGGAAGAGCTCGAGGGCCTGCTCATGCTCGATGCCGAAGCGCCGGCGGAACCAGGCCCCATAGGGAGGGAAGCTGTCGAACAGCTCGCAGCCCGCGCCCCGGAGCTTCTTGCGCAGGGCGGTGATGTCACTGCCGAAGCCGCTGAAGTCGTCGGCAATGGTGAGGGCCCGCTCGGTGGCCACGAACAGGCGAGCGGGCTGGCCCTGGGGGTCCTTCAGCCAGAAGACCTGGCCCAGCGTCACGGCCTGATCGTAGCCCTCGTTGCGAAAGACGCCAAGGATGACCGAGTAGCTCGCCGCATCGCGCAACGCCACAGGCCGGGCACTGCCCGTGCCCTCGTTGCGTTCGCTCTTGTAGTGGCCCAGCACGTAGGAACGCAACGAGCGCTCGCGGGAATCCGCCCCGGCCGCCTTGTTGTAGGCCACGCGATGCGCCGGCACGAGCAAGGTCGTAATCGCATCGACCAGCGTGGACTTGCCCGAACCGATGTCTCCCGTCAGCAGGCCGTTGCGCCCGTGGAGCTCGTAGCGCCACACGCGCTTGTCGAAGGTGCCCCAGTTGAGCACTTCCAGCCGCTGCAGCCGAAAGCCGACGCGGCTGTCGTCTGCCACGAAGTCCAGACCGAGCGTCGGCGCCTCAAGCATCGGCCTTCTCCTGACCGGCACCTTGACCGGCGCCACCCGACAACGCCGTGCGGTAGACTTCCAGCCGCGCATCGAACTCCGCCAGCCACTGCGCGTCGACAAAGGCCTTCAGGATGCGCCGCACCTCATAGTTCCCCCGGTCCTGGGCGCTGCCGGCGGCGGGCTTGAGTCGGCGCAGAAAGCCCAGGTCGACCACCTTGGTGATGGTCGCGTCTACCTGGTCGCTCAGCCGGGCCTCGTTCGTGCCATCGGGCAGGAACACCCGCATCAGTTCGGCGATGTCGTCGCGCGAGAGCACCAGCCGGGTGTCGCCGCCGCCGGCGTCGAACTCGGCCATGCGCTTGCGCAGTAGCGCCAGCATCAGGCTCACTGTGTAAGACAGCGGCCGGCGTGCGACGAGCCTTGGCATGCGCGGGGCCCCCTCTGCCTCGTCGGGGTCCGGACGGCTCTTTAGGAAGGCATGGCCTTCCGCCTCGTCCAGCACCAGATCGAGCAGCAGCACGGCGGCCTGTTCTCGCACCCGCGCCTGCAGTCGCAGCAGCCTGGACCACAACCGTTCATCAGCGTCGCGGTAGAGCACACCCTTGAGCAGGTGCACCATCAGCTGCGACAACTCGGGCACCGCCGGCAGCGCGCTGAGCGGGGTCTCCACCGAATCGTCTTCGTGCAACGCTTCGTTCATGTTATTTCCCCCTGGCAGCTTGGCGCCGTCAGCGCGTGAAGATCACGCGGGGCAAGCGCGCCTCGCGCGTTACGGCTTCACCCGCTGCGTTGCTGCCCTGCCAACGGATCAGCTCGATCACGGCTTCATCGACCAGGGCGCGCAGGCCACCCAAGGCGTCCAGCGCGTCGCTGCCGTCCCCGGCGTGGGCCAACTCCAGGTAGGCCACCAGTTCGGCCAGGCCCCGGTGCAGAGGCTCGGCATCCAGCAACTCGCGCAGCGTGATCTGCGGCTGTCGGCGCAGTGCACGTTGGACGGCCGACCGCAGGCGCGCCTTGTCCACCACGATCTGGTCGAACAAGCGTGCGGTGTCGATGTCGTCCTCGCCGGCGACGAGCGTCAGATCGGTGAGAAGCGGCTTCACGCTCGGCATGAACAAGGGCCGCTCCAGCGGCAGTTCGATGTCCGCCGCCATTGCGTCGATGTGCATCACCGTGCCAGCGGGCGTCGCCCCGCGCAGCGCAAGCGCCTTGCTCTCGATGCCGTGCAGCAGGTCCAGGATGCGGCGGTTTTCCAGAAACGCCCGGTCGTCGAGGAAGCGGCGCAGCTGCTGCGACAACTGAGCCACCGTACGCTGCGTGTGTTCTCCCGCCTCCAGCCAGTCGTGATGCACACGGCGGGTGCGCGGTTCGGGCTTCAGCGCTGCCACAGCGGGCAGTGCCAGCACCTGGTCCAGCCGCTCGGAGAGTTCCTCCTGCCGCCGGCTGGACATGAGGAAGTCCCAGAAGGCGCGGAAGCTGCGGCCCTGGTCGGAGTCCCCGATCGCGTCGCGCTCGCCCATGATCTCGTCGAGCAGCGCACCCTTCGCGCCTTCCCACAATGCGATCTTTTCGCGCACCTTCCGGTCGAGCAGGCGGAAGTTGTGCTCCACCTCGCGGAAGTCGGCCAGCAGCTCGCGCGCCAGTTGCTGGAACTGCTGGAAGCGATCCTTGACCGCCGTGTCGTCCAGCAGGGGCACGTCGCCGGCCAGCACGCGGGCAATCTCGGCATCCAGTTCGTCGCGCTTCTGGCGAAGGTCAGCCACGCGCTTGATCGGATCGGCCTCGGTGCCGGCGCTGATCTGCTCCAGCAGCGCGAAGAGCGTGAGCAGTCGCGATTCGGTGCCGACGAACGGCCGCTCGGTCAGCGACAGCAACCAGGCGATGGCCTTCTCGGTGGCCGGCGTCAGGTCGAACTGGGCTTCATCGGTGCCTGGCTTGTAGAACTTGCGCAACCAGCCCTTGTCGGGCGCGGCCCAGTCGTTCAGGTAGTCCTGCGCGCCCTTCGGGTATGCCTCCGGCCCCAACTGCTCGCGCAGGGCGAACAGCTCGTCCTCCAGCGTCTCCGCCAGATCGGCCTCACTCATCACGCGCACGTTGGGCGCCACATACACCCGGTGCAGGAAGCTCGCCACCAGCGGCGCGTGCGGCGAGGCCAGCAACCGCCAAGCGGGATGGCGGTCGCGCAGGGTCGAGAGGGTGGCGTGGTCAAGAGACATCGGAGGTTGATCCGGAAGCCGACGAGACGCAATTAATGAAGCGATGAACGATCCGGTACGCAGGTTCGTATCACTCTGAGGCCTGACGCGTGGGAGAAAGCTCGCCGTAGAAGAGATGGCAGCGCATCAAATACATGGCCTCGATCACTGCCGAAAACAACTCCTCGCGATTGCAATAGAACGTGTATGAGCCACACTTGAGCAAATTGCCGCTCCTGGTTGCGTTGAGCAGGACTTCGATCTCCTTGGGCGCCGCTCGTTCGTACAGCTCCTTCAGGCAGTTTTGCTGGTTAGTGCCCGGCCGGAAACTATTTTAATTATATTAAACAATATGTTACCCTAGCAATAGCGATTTGAAGATTTACGCCTGCCACCGGGCACCGCTCCGCTTCCCCCAGCTAAGC
>JAGVUH010000436.1 GCA_019136395.1 Gammaproteobacteria bacterium | reverse complement strand
GGCGGCGGACCGGGAGGAGGTTGGCGTTGTCTTCCCGGGGCGGCTCGACTAGCCTTCAGTATGCGCAAACCCCTTGATCAATAACAGACATGAATTCCGACAAGATCCGACGAAATCCGACATTTGCCCAAAAGTTTTTTATGGGCTTAAAAACTCGGCTTATGACAATGGCGGGTCTGCCTCATGACCCCTTGCCGGTGGGGAGTGGGGTAGCGGGGGTGGTGGCGCTGGGAGCGGCGGCGGGAATGGCGAGGGGGAGGGCGGAGGAGAGGGCGCGGGGAGTGGCGGAGGGGATGGGGCAGGATAGGTGAATGGCCGTGGACGGCGGTGACCGGCCTCTGTCCAGGGAGAACTTGAAACCGGCGCGAATCAGGGGGCGGGAGGATCGGGCCGGCGGCTCGCGTCTCTTGCCGGGGGCCCTGGCCTTCGCCCTGGGGGTCTGTCTGCTCTTCACCCTGCCCGAACTGCCACCGGGCTGGGTCCTGGCGTTACCGGCGGCGGCCCTGGCCTGGCTGGCCAGCCACTGGCCGCCGGCGCGGCTGCCTTGCCTGCTGATGCTGGGCGCCCTCTGGGCGCACCTGGCGGCCGACCAGTATCTCGAACAGCGCTTGCCCGCCGAGCTGACCCGCGTCGACCTGCGCCTTGAGGGACGGGTGGCCGCCCTGCCGGAGGTGAAGCCGGGGGCGACCCGCTTTCGCTTCCTGGTCGAGGCGGCCTGGCGGGGGGAGGAGCGACTGGCCTTCCATGGGCCGGTGCGCCTCACCTGGCGTGGGGCGCCGGACTTGCGGGTGGGGGAGCGGCGGGCCTTGGGCGCGCGGCTCAAACCTCCCCACGGCTTCGCCAATGCCGGTGGTTTCGATTACGAACGGTGGCTGTTTCAGCAGGGCCTCCTCGCCACGGGCTATGTCCGCGAGGACGGTGACCTGGGGCTGCTGGCGCCGGGGCCAGGGTCCTTCGTCCTCGATCGCTGGCGCCAGTATCTGGGGGAGCACCTGGGGAGGCTGGTGGCGAACTCCCCGGCCCGGGGGGTGATGCTGGCCTTGGTCCTGGGCGAGCGCTCGGCGATCCCGACGGACCAGTGGACCCTGCTGACCCGCACCGGGGTCAATCACCTGGTGGCCATCTCCGGGCTCCATGTGGGCCTGGTGGCGGCGAGCGCATTCTTTCTCGTGCGCTGGGCCTGGTCGCGGCGGCCGGGTCTGGTGCTGCGGCTGGCGGCCCCCCGGGCCGGGGCTTTGGGCGGGCTGGCCGCGGCCCTGCTCTACAGCGCCCTGGCGGGTTTCGCCATCTCCACCCAGCGGGCCCTGATCATGCTGGCGGTGATCCTGGCCGCCCTGCTCTGGGGACGGACGCCCCGGCTCTGGACCGGGCTGGCCGTGGCCCTGGCCGGGGTTTTGCTGCTGGACCCGGTGGGGGCGCTGAGCTATGGTCTCTGGCTGTCCTTCGGTGCCGTGGCCGCCCTGCTGCTGGGGCTGGGCCACCGCCTGCCGGCGGCGGACCCGTGGGGGCGCTGGGGTCGGGCTCAGTGGGTGGTCACCCTGGGCCTGCTGCCGCTCCTGCTGCTGCTCTTTGGCCGTGCCTCCCTGATCTCGCCGGCAGTGAATCTGCTGGCGGTCCCCCTCTTCAGTCTGCTGCTGATGCCCCTGGTGCTGATCTCGGCCCTCCTCGCCCTGGTCCCCCTGCCGGGGCTGGCGCTGCCCTGGCTCTGGACGGCCGGGCTGATGGCCTGGCTGCTGGAGGGTCTCGCGGCCCTGGCGGCCTGGCCCTGGGCGGCGGTAACGCTGGCGGCGCGACCTACCTGGGTCTGGGTGGCGGCCTTTGCCGGCGCCCTGCTGCTGCTCACCCCCCGGGGCTTGCCCGGTCGGTGGCTGGGCCTGCCCCTGCTCCTGCCCCTGGTACTGGTGCGACCCCTGGCGCCCGCGCAGGGGGAGGCATGGTTCCAGCTCCTCGACGTGGGGCAGGGTCTGGCCGCCGTCGTCCGCACCGCCCGGCACCTGCTGGTCTTCGACACCGGACCCGCCTTCGCCGGCGGCTTCAACACCGGCGGAGCGGTGGTGGCGCCCTACCTGCGGGAGGTAGGCGTCGATCGGATCGAC
>JAGVUH010000604.1 GCA_019136395.1 Gammaproteobacteria bacterium | reverse complement strand
CCTTTTCCCCAGGCCCTGGCCGCCGCCAGGCGCCTGACTGGCGCCGCCGGTTATCTCCCTCTGGCGCGGTTCCGTGATCTCTTGCGCCAGGGACGTATCGACCGGGCGGACCTGCTGGCGGTCCTAGAGACCGAAGAGGCCCTGGCGCCCGCCACCCCCCTCTTCACCACCCCCGTCGGGCCCATCTTGGCCCGCGATCTCTATCTGACCGCCCTGCTTTATCCCATCGAAGCCATCGCCAGCGGCCAGCTCAACTGGGAACTGGAGGAGCAGGGGGGCCTGGAGCGCATTCAGGCCGATGTCCCCGCCGAGGCGCGTGCCCGGTTGCTGGCCGCCAGCGGCCTGGAGGAGGCGGCGACCGTCGCCGACCTCTGGCGGGCCTGCCTGGAACGGCTGGACCCGGCCTGGTACCAGCTCCATCCGGAAGAGCTGATCGACCCAACCCCGGAACACCTCTTGGCCCTGCTCGGGGACCTCCAGGGTGAGGAGGAGGGCAGTGACGCCCAGATCCTGATCCAGCGCCGCATCGACCGCTGGGCCCGGGAGGCGCTCAAGGACCTGCTCGGCCGGGTCGGCCAGGACCTCACCCTGGGCGGGCTGCTGCAGGCCCTGACCGGCCGCCACCCGTTGGACGAGATCCGCCCCGCCCTCATTCGTCAGCTCGCCAACTTCCTCGACCAGGGACTGGCCGCCTGGCACCCCGTCGATCGCGATCAGGGCTTTTATGCCTGCTGGCGCGCTGGCAGCCAGGGCGACCCGACCTGGCGCCTGATGGGTCTGGCTCCAGGTCAGGAGGGCCTCACCGACCTGCCCGCCGATCCCCTGGAGGCCATCATCGCCGAACTGGGGCGGCTGGGGTTGCCAGAGGACCGCTGGCCGGCCTACCTCGAGCGCCTGGCCCTGGAATTACCCGGCTGGTCTGGCCTCTGGCTGTGGCGCCACCGGCACCCTGGCTATCGAGGCTGGGGGCAGCCGGTCGCCATGCTCGACTACCTGGCGGTGCGCCTGATCCTGGAACGTCTTCACGCCCAGGGCCTCTGCGCCGCTTGGGGGCTGACTCCGAATCTGGAGGCGCTCCGGGACCATTTTCGCCACCATCCCGCCGAATTCCTGGTGCGTTGGTCCCTGTTCAATGGCCCTTTGCCGGAATACCTGGCCAGCCGTGCCCAGCGTCTGGTCCAGGGCGAGGACGACCCAGAGGTACGCCTGGCCGCTGAGATCTGGCGCCCCCTGGCGCGGCTCATCTGGGCTTGGCGCTGGAGCCCGGCGGCGGAGCGCCTGGGACGGGACCTGCTGCAACGCGCCTGGCCCCTATTTCGCCTCAGCCAGCATCTGGGGCTGAGCGGCGCGACCCTGCGCGCCCTGGACGAGGAGCGGATCGAGGCGGTCTTCGCCTGCCTGGAGCGTCTGGACGAGGATATCGCCGGCTACCTATGGCTGCGGGCCTACGAGAACCATTACCGGGACCGGATCTTCAACGCCCTGCTCGGTAACGAGGGCCGGGGTCGCTGGTCCCGGCGTCCCCAACCCCCCAGCGCCCAACTGGTCCTCTGCATGGACGACCGCGAGGAAGGGCTGCGCCGCCACCTGGAGGAGGTGGACGCGGAGGTCGAAACCCTGGGCGCCGCGGCCCACTTCGGCGTCCCCCACTGGTGGCAGGGGCTGGATGATGTCAGCCCCACCGCCCTCTGCCCGGTGGTGATGGTCCCCGCCCATGCCGTCACCGAGCAGGCCCAGCCCGGCCAGGAGGCCCGCCTGGCCAGTCACCGCCGCCGGCGCGCCTGGCGGCTGGGCCTGCGCGACCTCCTGCACCAGGAGATCCGCCGCAATCTGGCCAGCTCCACCCTCGCCATCGCCCTCGCCGCGCCTGCGGCGGCCCTGGCCCTGGCGGCCAAGGTGCTGGCCCCCGGCCGCTTCGGCGCCTGGGCGGCGCGGCGGGGACGTGCCTTCGACCTACCGGTCCCCACCAGGGTGGACCCGACCACGGACGCCTACCAGGGGGAGCCGAGCCCGGCGAACGTTCAGCCGGGGTTTGTCACCGCCGACCAAGCGCAGCGGGTGGGCAACCTGTTGCGGGTCATGGGCCTTGACGAGGGCTTCG
>JAGVUH010000049.1 GCA_019136395.1 Gammaproteobacteria bacterium | reverse complement strand
GCGAGGATGGCCTTGGTGAACTTGAACAGGGCCATGTCCGGCCGGCCCCAGGGGCCGTAGACGGTGAAGAAGCGCAGGCCGGTGGTCGGCAGCCGGTAGAGGTGGCTGTAGGTGTGGGCCATGAGCTCGTTGGCCTTTTTGCTGGCGGCGTAGAGGCTCAGGGGGTGGTCGACGTTGTGGTGCACCGAGAAGGGCATGACGGTATTGGCGCCGTACACCGAGCTGCTGGAGGCGAAGACCAGGTGCTCGACCCCATGGTGCCGGCAGCCCTCCAGGATGTTGGCGAAGCCGGTGAGGTTGGTGTCCACGTAGGACATGGGGTTCTCGATGGAGTAGCGCACCCCGGCCTGGGCGGCCAGATTGACCACCCGCTGGGGTTGGTGCGCCCGGAAGGCGGCGGCGACGCCCTCCCGGTCCTGGATGTCCAGGCGCAGGTCGGTGAAGCCGGGATGCGTCAGGGTGCGGGCCAGGCGGGCCTGTTTAAGGCCCACGTCGTAGTAGTCGTTGAGGTTGTCGACGCCGATGACCTCGTCACCCCGTTCGAGCAGGCGCAAGGAGAGGGCGGAACCGATGAAGCCGGCGCTGCCGGTGACGAGTATTTTCATGAACGGGCCTCGTAGTGAATCCAATCGCCTGACTGCGGCCAGGGGCCGGCTGGCCTGAAATGATATACCCGAAGGCAGGGGGTGTCCCCAGCGGTGGACCGGGCTAGAATGGCCGGCATGAAAATGCGTCTTCACCCCCTTTACAAGAAATTCCTCCTGCTGGCCATGGTCCTGGGCCCCCTCTATTGGCTTACCCTGACCGAGGATGGCCAGTTGCGCGTGGACGCCGTCCTCCTGACCCTGGCCGGGGAGCCGGAGCTGGCGTTGGACTGCGCCCCGGCCGCGACCCCCTTTGGCGACCGGGCCTGCCGGGTCGAGATCGGCCTCTTCAACACCCTGCCGGCGCGGGCCTTTACCCTCTATCTGGTCGGTGATCGGGCGCGGGCGGCGCGGGTGGATTACCGTCCGCGATCCCAAGGGGCGCTGGAGGCGCAGTTGCGGCATCGCTTGGGGGTAACCGGCCAGCGGGACCCCGACCACCCCGATGCCCAGACCTGGCGGGTCGCCGACGGCCTGGTGCTGATGCCCGCCACCCGGCCCAAGGACCCGAGCCAGGCCGCCCTCTTCTGGCTCTCCACCGCCGCGCTTAGCCAGGTCAAGGATCGGGGAGCGGTCGCGGAGTGATTGGCGCGCCTGGTCCCGGTTTCCTCCCTTGGGCTGGTGCCAGGTGCGAACCCGTCCAGAATCCCTCGCGGGTGCATCGCAGTCTGTTAACGGGGCCCAGGCGTTACCCATCCTTACCCTACCCATACCTTCTCCGAGCGCATCACGGTCTGGGACACGTGTGGAACCTCCCATCGGGTGCGCCCGGCGGGGGAACCGATGCGCGGGATCTTTCTCATGTCAGCGGCCACCGGTTGGCTGACGGCTCTCAACCCATGCTCAGGAGTTTGACTCATGGCGAACGAAGGCTATCACGAACCCGTGGCGGAACTGTCGGATGAAACCCGCGACATGCACCGGGCCATCATCTCCCTGATGGAGGAACTGGAAGCGGTGGACTGGTATAACCAGCGCGTCGATGCCTGCAAGGACGGCGAACTCAAGGCCATCCTGGCCCATAACCGCGACGAGGAGAAGGAACACGCCGCCATGGTGCTGGAATGGATCCGTCGCCAGGACCCCAGCTTTGACCATGAATTGCGCGATTATCTGTTCACAGACCAGCCCATCGCCCATGAGAAGGGCGCCCATTAGCGGCGAACTACATGGGCGCCTGGCGTGGCACATTCCTGGTGTCTGGTGGCCCGGTACCCCGATGCCGTTCTGATGTCCTGGCCGACGCCGAGTGACTGGATGCCGTCACCCTCGCGATCGCCGAGACTGGCATGGATGCCTTTCCCGAGTCTTTTCCCTGGGCGGTAGCGGACATTTTGTGCCAGGACTGGCTCCCCCCCCGGCCGGGGATAGAGAAAAGGGGCCTACCCGATGACGTTGCCTGCGCTGGAAGGGGATTAAGGCGCCAAGGTTGGAGAAGGAATTGGTGTCAGCCTGGGTCTTTCCTGAGTGAACCACACCTGCAAGGCGGATTCCCCCGCCGGCCATTGGCCTTTGAGGCGGTTGACGGGCTCAGGCCCGGTGAAGACGAGATAGCCGTATTTGCCGTAGTGGGGCAACTTGCGCGTTAGGCCGGGCAGGGCCGTGGCGGTGCCGGTGGCGATCAGTCCCAGGGGGCGGCCAGCTTGCTCCCGTACCAGGGCCAGGCTGACGTCGTCGCCCTGGATGACCTGATCCCACAGGGACTGGCGGGTATCGTCGCGCAGAACGACCTGATCCCCCAGGGGTCGGCTGGTGTCGCCGCCCTTGTTCATCGGTTCACCCTGGGTCAGGCTCAAATTGTCCCCCCTGATGACCTGCTCAACCAGGTTCAGGCGGCGTTGCTTGGGGTCGAGGCCCGGCGCACTGGCCGCCAATGCGGGCAGGAAACGATTGCTCCAGCCCAGCAGCCAGACGGGTCGGTCGTCTGGCAGGTGGTCCAGGTCCTGATCCAGAACCAATGCCCAACCCGGGGCCTGGCCAAGCCAGGCCTGCGCCAGTTGGCGGTAAGCCGCAGCCAGGTCAGTGGGTTCCGCCGCGGCCAGGACCATCAGACCGCGCTCGGCGCCGAACAGGGCGCTGAGGCTGGGGGGATTCTCCCCCGGCGCCAGGTGTCGGAAGAGGTCGAACTCGGGGTCCAGGGCCAGGCGCAGGGGCGCGGCCGGCAGTTCGAGGTCAAAGTCCAGGGTGCGGGCGTCCATGGGCAGGCGCCGCTGGACCAGGCCACCATCTGCTAGGTGGACCACCAGGGGGACCTGCAAGGGGAAGGGGGCTGCGGGCTGGGTCTGCTCGACCTGGCCCACCAGCCGGTAACCACCGTTGGGCCGAGCGCCGGG
>JAGVUH010000101.1 GCA_019136395.1 Gammaproteobacteria bacterium | reverse complement strand
CTCGATCACGTAGCTGGTGGCGGTGACATCGATGATCTTGGCGCGGAAGATCTCGGTCAGGCGCTTGAGCTCTTCCCGGTCCTCCCGCTGCGCCCGCACCTTGATGAGCATCAGTTCCCGTTCCAGGTGGCGACCTTCGGTGAGGTCCAGCAGCTTGACGGTGTCGACCAGTTTGTTGAGCTGCTTTTTGATCTGCTCGATGATCTCCTCGCTGCCGACGGTGACCAGGGTCATGCGCGACAGGGTGGGGTCGTCGGTGGGGGCGACGGTGAGGGACTCGATGTTATAGCCCCGGGCGGAGAAGAGCCCGGCGACGCGGGACAGGGCGCCCGCCTCGTTTTCCAGCAGGACGGAAATGATATGTCGCATGTCAGGCCAGCTCCCGTTCCGGCGAGAGGTGCATCTCGTGATGACCCTTGCCCGCCTCGATCATGGGGTAGACGTTCTCGGCGGGGTCGACGACGATGTCGAGGAAGACCAGGCGGTCCTTCATGGCGAAGGCCTCGCGCAGGGCGCCCTCCAGGTCCCCGGGCTGCTCGACACGCATGCCGACATGGCCGAAGCTCTCGGTGAGCTTGACGAAGTCCGGCAGGGCGTCGACGTAGGAGTGGGCGTAGCGGCTTTCGTAGAAGAACTCCTGCCACT
The DNA here is from genome assembly GCA_019136395.1 of Gammaproteobacteria bacterium. The sequence goes on along the minus strand of JAGVUH010000101.1, from coordinate 1,472 downwards.
GGCGCACCATGCCCATGTAGCCGTTGTTGAGCAGGATGATCTTGACCGGCAGGTCGTACTGCTTGCAGGTCGCCAGCTCCTGGATGCACATGAGGATGCTGGCCTCGCCGGAGATGCAGGCGACGGTAGCCTCGGGGAAGGCCAGTTGCACGCCCATGGCCGCCGGCAGGCCAAAACCCATGGTCCCCAGGCCGCCGGAGTTGATCCAGCGCCGGGGTTCATCGAAGGGATAGAACTGGGCGGCGAACATCTGGTGCTGACCCACGTCCGAGGTCAGGTAGAGGTCCCCACCGGTGACCTGGTAGAGGGTCTCGACGGCGAACTGGGGTTTGATCAGCGGGCTGTTGCGATCGTAGGCCAGGCACTTGACACCCCGCCAGGCCTCGATCTGCCGCCACCAGTCCTGGAGCGCGGCCGGGTCGGGACCGGCCTTGGCCTCGCGAATGAGGCGCGCCATGTCAGCCAGGACGCTGCCGACGGGGCCGACGATGGGCACGTCCACCCGCACGTTCTTAGAAATGGACGAGGGGTCCACGTCGATGTGGATGATGGTGGCGTGGGGGCAGAAGTGCTCGATTTTGCCCGTGACCCGATCGTCGAAGCGGGCGCCCACGGCGACCAGCACGTCAGTCTCGTGCATCGCCATGTTGGCCTCGTAGGTGCCGTGCATCCCCAGCATGCCCAGGAACCGTGGGTCAGTCATGGGGAAGGCACCCAGGCCCATGAGGGTGCTGGTGATGGGATAGCCCAGGAGATCGACCAGCTCACGCAGGGACTTGGAGGCCTCGCCGAGGATGACGCCGCCGCCGGTGTAGATCACCGGGCGCTTGGCCTGGAGCAGGACATCCACCGCCTTGCGGATCTGCCCCGGGTGACCCTTGGTCGCCGGGCTGTAGGAGCGGAGCTTGATCTCCTTCGGATAGTGATAGGGGATCTTGATGTTGGGGTCGGTGACATCCTTGGGGATGTCCACCAGCACCGGGCCGGGGCGGCCGGAGGTGGCGATGTAGAAGGCCTTGCGGATGGTCAGGGCCAGGTCGTGCACATCGCGCACCAGGAAGTTGTGCTTGACGCAGGGGCGGGAGATGCCGACGGTGTCGACCTCCTGAAAGGCGTCGCTACCGATGACCGGGGTCGGCACCTGCCCGGAGAGGATCACCATGGGGATGGAATCCATGTAGGCAGTGGCGATGCCGGTGATGGCGTTGGTGGCTCCGGGTCCCGAGGTCACCAGGGCGACGCCGCAGCGGCCGGTGGCCCGGGCATAGCCGTCGGCGCCGTGGGTGGCGGCCTGCTCGTGGCGGACCAGGATGTGCTTGACCTTGTCCTGCTTGAACAAGGCGTCGTAGGTGTGAAGTACCGCGCCTCCGGGATACCCGAAGACATACTCCACGCCCTCATCGATCAGCGCCTGAACGATGATCTCGGCTCCACTCAGTTCCAATTCAGGTGACCTCCCTCGGTCGCGCCGC
>JAGVUH010000355.1 GCA_019136395.1 Gammaproteobacteria bacterium | reverse complement strand
GCGGCGCGACCGAGGGAGGTCACCTGAATTGGAACTGAGTGGAGCCGAGATCATCGTTCAGGCGCTGATCGATGAGGGCGTGGAGTATGTCTTCGGGTATCCCGGAGGCGCGGTCCTTCACACCTACGACGCCTTGTTCAAGCAGGACAAGGTCAAGCACATCCTGGTCCGCCACGAGCAGGCCGCCACCCACGGCGCCGATGGCTATGCCCGCGCCACCGGCCGCTGCGGCGTCGCCCTGGTCACCTCGGGTCCCGGGGCCACCAACGCCATCACCGGCATCGCCACCGCCTACATGGACTCCATTCCCATGGTGATCCTCTCCGGGCAGGTGCCGACCCCGGTCATCGGCAGCGACGCCTTCCAGGAGGTCGACACGGTCGGCATCTCTCGCCCCTGCGTCAAGCACAACTTTCTGGTGCGCGATGTGCACGACCTGGCCCTGACCATCCGCAAGGCCTTTTACATCGCCACCTCCGGCCGTCCCGGCCCGGTGTTGGTGGACATCCCCAAGGATGTCACCGACCCCAACATCAAGATCCCCTATCACTACCCGAAGGAGATCAAGCTCCGCTCCTACAACCCGGCGACCAAGGGCCACCCGGGGCAGATCCGCAAGGCGGTGGATGTCCTGCTCCAGGCCAAGCGCCCGGTGATCTACACCGGCGGTGGCGTCATCCTCGGCGAGGCCTCCAAGTCCCTTCGGGAGTTGATCGATCTCCTCGGCTACCCCATCACCAGCACCCTCATGGGCCTGGGCGCCTTCCCCATGACCGACCCACGCTTCTTGGGCATGCTGGGCATGCATGGCACCTACGAGGCCAACATGGCGATGCACGAGACCGACGTGCTGGTCGCCGTGGGGGCCCGCTTCGACGACCGGGTCACGGGCAAGATCGAGCACTTCTGTCCCCACGCCACCATCATCCACATCGACGTCGACCCCTCGTCCATCTCCAAGAACGTGCGGGTGGACGTGCCCATCGTCGGCCCGGTCGGCAGCGTCCTGGCCGACATGACGCGCCTCATCCGCGAGGCCAAGGCCGGACCCGACCCGGCCGCGCTCCAGGACTGGTGGCGGCAAATCGAGGCCTGGCGGGGGGTCAAGTGCCTGGCCTACGACCGCAACAGCCCGCTGATCAAACCCCAGTTCGCCGTCGAGACCCTCTACCAGGTCACCGGCGGCGATTTGTACCTGACCTCGGACGTTGGTCAGCACCAGATGTTCGCCGCCCAGTTCTACCCCTTCGATGAGCCCCGGCGCTGGATCAACTCCGGCGGCCTGGGCACCATGGGCTTCGGCCTGCCGGCGGCCATGGGGGTGCAACTGGCCTATCCCGAGGCCAACGTTGCCTGCATTTCAGGCGAGGCGAGCATCCTCATGTGCATCCAGGAACTGGCCACCTGCAAGCAGTATGACCTGCCGGTCAAGATCATCCTGCTCAACAACGGCTACATGGGCATGGTGCGCCAGTGGCAGGAGTTCTTCTACGAGAGCCGCTACGCCCACTCCTACGTCGACGCCCTGCCGGACTTCGTCAAGCTCACCGAGAGCTTTGGCCATGTCGGCATGCGCGTCGACCAGCCCGGGGACCTGGAGGCTGCCATGCGCGAGGCCTTCGCCATGAAGGACCGCCTGGTCTTCCTCGACATCGTCGTCGACCCCGCCGAGAACGTCTACCCCATGATCGAGGCGGGCAAGGGCCATCACGAGATGCACCTCTCACCGGAACGGGAGCTGGCCTGACATGAGACACATCATTTCCGTCCTGTTGGAAAACGAGGCAGGCGCCCTGTCCCGCGTCGCCGGGCTCTTCTCCGCCCGCGGCTACAACATCGAGTCCCTCACCGTCGCCCCCACGGACGATCCCACCCTGTCGCGCATGACCCTGGTCACCGCCGGCAGCGAGGAGATCATCGAGCAAATCAAGAAGCAGCTCAACAAACTGGTCGACACCGTCAAGCTGCTGGACCTCACCGAGGGCCGTCACCTGGAACGGGAGCTGATGCTCATCAAGGTGCGGGCGCAGCGGGAGGACCGGGAAGAGCTCAAGCGCCTGACCGAGATCTTCCGCGCCAAGATCATCGATGTCACCGCCACCAGCTACGTGATCGAG
>JAGVUH010000238.1 GCA_019136395.1 Gammaproteobacteria bacterium | reverse complement strand
CGGGACCCGTCATCTGGATTTCCCACTTTTCGGTCTTGCGCCCCGCCAGATCCTCCTGACCCAGGAAGGCCCGCTCCACCTTCGCCCCATCCGCCATGGTCTGGCGCAGGGTGAAGGCGGGGCCGCGCTCCTTGTCGATCCATTGCGTCAGGGTCGCGGACTGGCCCTGTTGGCTGACGGTGATGTCCCACACCAGGGCGGGACGTCCGGCGACCCGCTCCTCACCCTTCGCCTTGCAACTCAGGCCTGGGAGTCCCCCGCAGGGATCCTGGGCGGTGGGCTTGGGCGGTAGCTTGCCATCCGGCCCCAGGGTGGAACGTTCCAGGTAGCTTTTGCGCTCCGGAAAGAGGATCCATTCCAGGCCCCGCTGCTCATCACCGATCCGGACCATGGTCTGCCCCTGGTGGACGGCCTCGGTGCGCATCTTGGCCTCACCTTTGACGATCTTGCCCACGGTGGTCTTACCGTCGGGACCCCGTTGGACCATCTCGGCGGAAAACTGCGCGTCCGCCAGGGCCAGGGGCGCCGCTAGGAGAGCGGCGAGTCCGAGCGTCAGGGCGCGGCGGGTCAGGGGCCAGGGCTGATTCATGGGGATACTCCTCTCGTTGGAATAATTCCGGGCAGGGGACGGGGCCCCGCCCCCGCTGTCAGCGCCTGATTCTACGCAAGATACGTGACCCAGGCACAAGGAAATTTGGCGTGAAAGTTACGGGAAAGACTTTTCATTTTCAGGGGTGTGGCCTGCCGCCCCATGACAGCTGGCATGAACCACGCCAGGGGAGCCAGTCCTCCGCGGGGGTGTGGCAGGCCTCACTCATAAAGGTCACCGCCGCCCCCTGCCGTAATAGCGATCGAACCAATTCTCCGCGTCCACGTCCTGGCGCGTTGAGTTTTCTACGGGTTCCGGGGGATTGGCCTGGCCAGGAGGACCCCAGGAACTGCCCCATGGCGGGCCAAAGGGCCCAAGGGGTTGGCCATGGCCCGGCAAGGGCGCGGGGGAGACACCTTGGGGGGTTCATGGCGCTGACGTTCCTGCGCGGTCAGGGGCCGAAACCGGTGATCCCCTGGCACTTCGGGATCCCCGGCGACCGGGGGCTTGTCCCCGCGAAAGCGGTATTGTTTGGCCTGAACGCCCCCCGCGCCATCAGGTGGCGGGTAGCGGGTGGAGTCATCGCCGCTCCCCCACCGCTGGCTGGACCCACCCGTGACGGGGGCCTGTTGCAGGGCGTCGTACAAACTCGGAGCATACTGGGCCATCGCCCGTGCCCCCCCGGGAGGTAAGGACGAGGAGGCCCCGGGACGCTCAGGGCGAATCACCGGCGGGTCGGCGTAAACCAGGACCAACCACAGGGCCTTCTTCACATGCCTCCGTCTGGGCCCCTATCAGGCCCGGTTATTCCCTGCCGTGAGCGAGGGCCTAGTCGTACCCAGGGCCATCGTCCGCATCCGTCTTGAGACGGATACCGCGTCGCGGGGCCTTTTTCTGAATCAGTGCCGCGGCCGGCATCGCTGGCTTTTTACGCCCCCCAGCGGCGGCCGCGGCCTGGATGCCCTTCGCCGCCTCCGGGGCGGTGGCGGCCGGGCTGGCACTGACCGGTTCCGGTTTGGCTCCCGCCACCGGCAATGCCGAAGTGGATTGAACCGTCGGGGTAGCGCTTACCTCCGTGACAGGTGTCACCTCCCGCGGCATGGCGGTCTGGCCGCCTGCCTGGTCCCGGATTGCTCCAACCTCCACCTCCGGCGAGGGAGTGGTTGAAGGGGAGGGAGTCGGCTCGGGAGGGAAAGCCGACGCGGGCCTGGCAGTCGCCTCACGGACGGCGTCGGCACCTTCGGCCGCCCCGCTCCCGGCAGGCGTTACCGGTCCCGCCAGGTCCTGACTTCCAGTCTCCCCCGCGGCGGGCGTGGCGCCCGGGGTAGCGCCTGTAACGGGTCCCGTCGCCGCGGTTTGATCCGGCGCCGGGGGGATAGCAGGCGCCGGTGGCGCGGAGGGACTAGGACCGGCTTCACTCCCGCCACCGCCCGCCGGAGACGGGGGAGGAGGTGTGGTGGGCGGGGCTGGCGGCGGAGAGGCCGGGGGGACCTTGGGGTATCTTTTCTTGGGTTTAAAGAGGCCTTTGACCAGATCGATGACCAGCAGCAGGATGCCCCGCACCAGATAGAAGGCCATGGAGATCACCTCCACCAGCCCCATCCACAGCCGCAGGATCAGCCCGGGTTTGCTTCCGCCCTTTCCGGGGCTGGCGGGCGCGGCAACGGCACCGCCATGACCGTTGCCGTTACCGTTGGCGCAGGGCACATGGACCCCGGGCGCGGCCGTCGCCGCCGCCACCTCGCAGATATCCTTGCTGGCGGCGACGCAGCCCAAGGGGATGACGATCAGGGTCAGCACGGTGGACACCAGCACCCCGGAGGCCAGGGAGATGGCCATGCCCTGGAAGATGGGATCGGTGAAGATGACGCTAGAACCCGCCACCAGGGCCAGGGCCGTGATCAGGATGGGCCGGGTACGCGTCTTGCAGGCGCGAATCACCGCCTCGGCCACCGGCACCCCTTTCTGCACCTCATGGATGGAGAAGTCCACCAGCAGGATGGAGTTACGCACGATGATGCCGGCCAGGGCAATCCAGCCGATCATGGAGGTGGCCGTGAACTCCCCGCCCAGGCCAAGGCTGAACATGGCGAAGTGCGCCGGGATGATGCCAAGCAGGGTCAGGGGGATCGGCGCCATGATGACCAGGGGGATGCGGAAGTTACCAAACTCCCAGACCACCAGGATGTAGATCAGCACCAGGGCCACGGCGAAGGCCGCCCCCATGTCGCGGAAGGTCTCATAGGTGACGGTCCATTCCCCGGTCCACTCCCAGGACGACACCCGGTCGCTGGGCGGGGCGTCGGTCCAGTAACCCTGAGGCACCACCCCGTCCGGGGCCTGATAGCCGGTCTCATCCAGCACGTCCTGAATCTGGAAGATGCCATAGATCGGGGCCGCCAGACGGCCACCGACATCCGCCGTCACATATTCGATGGCTCGCAGATCCTTGCGATAGATGATGTCCTCCTCGGGCACCCGCTGGAAGCGGCCCAGTTCCCGTAGCGGCAGGGTCACGCCGGCGGCGGACTGGATGGGCAGGTCACCGAGGCGCTCGATGTCCGAACGGGCCGAGAGGGGCACCTGCATGACGATCTTCATCGGCTCGTGGCCCGCCTGCTCCTTGACGTCGCCCATCGGCGCCCCACCCAGGGCCATGGCCAGGTTGCGGTTGATGGCGTCGACGGAGATCCCGGCGCGTACCGCCTTTTCGGTATCGACATCGAAACGCCAGTAGTCGAAGGACTCCCGCAGCAGGTTATCCACGTCCACCAGGCTCGGGGCCTTGGCGAAGACCTCGGTCATGTCGCGGGCAAACTGACGCCGAACTTCCGGGGAGGGACCGTGGATCTCCGCCACCACGGACTGGAGCACCGGCGGTCCGGGGGGCATCTCGACCACGGCGATCTTGGCGCCGGTACCAGCGACCAGTTTGGCCAGGGCCTCGCGGGCCTCCACGGCCAGTTGATGGCTGGTGCGCTTGCGCTGCTTCTTGTGCAGGAGCTGGACCTGCAACTCACCCTGCCAGGGATCGGAGCGCAGATAGTAATGGCGCACCATGCCGTTGAAGTCGAAGGGGCGCGCCGTGCCGGCGTAGAGCTGGATGGCGGTGATCTCCGGCTGCAGGGCCCGGAGCTTCTCGGCCATGCGATGGGCCAGATTGGCGGTCACCGGCAGGGCCGTACCCTCCGGCATGTCGATCACCACCGAATACTCGGGCTTGTTGTCCAGGGGCAGCATCTTGACCGCCACCCACTTGAAGTAGAAAAAGCTCAGCGTGAAGGCGAAGGTGCCCCACAGCACCAGTTTGAACAGGGCGCGCTTGCCCTTGCTCTCGATCAGGGGCACCAGCAGCCGGCGGTAGATCTTTTCGAGCTTTTCCGCCTCCTTGTGCTCGCGCTTCTCCGCGGTCTCCAGGTAGTGCATGGAGGGCCGCAGCCATTTGGAGATGGCCAAGTAGGGGGTGAAGACGAAGGCGGCGAAGAGGGAGATGAACATGGCCGCCGAGCCCAGGGCCGGGATCGGCTGCATGTAGGGACCCATCATGCCGGAGACGAAGCCCATGGGCAGCAGGGCGGCGATGACGGTGAAGGTAGCGAGGATGGTGGGGTTGCCGACCTCCGCCACGGCCTCCACGGCGATATCGTCACCGGTGTGGCCCTCCTCCAGCCAGCGGCGGTAGATGTTCTCCACCACCACGATGGCGTCATCCACCAGGATGCCGATGGAGAAGATGAGGGCGAAGAGGCTCACCCGGTCGATGGTGTAGTCCCAGACCCAGGCAACAAAGATGGTCATCAGCAGGACCACGGGAATGACCAGCATGACGACGATGGCGGGGCGCAGGGCCCGGAAGGCCGCCCAGACCAGCAGGAAGACCCAGCCCGTGGCGATGAAGAGCTTGAGGATCAGTTCGCTGACCTTATCGTCCGCCGTCTCGCCGTAGTTGCGGGTGATGCTGACCTCGATGTTGTGGGGGATGCGCGACCCCTTGAGTTCCTCGACCTTGTCGATGAGGGCGTTGGCGACACTGACGCCGTTGGTCAGTTCCTTCTTGGCCACGGCGATGGTGACGCCCGGCACCCCATCGGCCTTGAGCCCCTCGGTGGCCGCGGGGCCGGTGTAATAGGCGACCAGTTGGGTAGCGTCCTCCGGGCCTTGGGAGACGATCGCCACGTCACGGACATAGATCGGCTGCCCATGGTGGGTGCCCACCACCAGGCGACTGATATCGTCCATGCCCTTGAGGAAGGCGCCGGTGGAGACGGAGAAGTGGGTGCCGCTGGCCTCCACCCCGCCGGCATAGGTCTCGGCGTTCGCGGTCTGGATTGTCTGGGCGACCTGGTCCAGGCTGATCTGGTAGCCAGCCAGCCGTTCGGGCTGGACATCGACCGTTACTTGCTCGCGGCGGCCGCCGACGATGAAGGCATTGGCGGTATCCTTGACCTCCTTGAGGGCCTGAAGCACGTCCTGGGCCAATAGCCGCAACTGACCGTCGTCCACATCCGGCAGCCCGTCGCCATCGGAGTCCTTGGACCAGAGGGTCAGGGTGACAATCGGCACATCGTCGATACCCTTGCTCTTGACCAGGGGTGGCATGACCCCGGGGGGAATCTTGTCCATGTTCGAGGCCAACTTATCGTTGACCTTGACCAGGGAGGGGCCCATCTCCTCGCCCACGTCGAACTGGACGGTGACCATGCCGCCATTACGCTGGGAGGCGGAATAGACATGCTTGACGCCCGGGATCTCGCTCATGATCCGTTCGAGGGGCTGCATCGCCAGGTTGGAGACCTGCTGGGCCGAGGCGCCGGGGTACTGCACCATGATATCGATCATGGGCACCGAGATCTGGGGGTCTTCCTGCCGCGGCGTCATGACCAGGCCCAACAGGCCCATCATGAGCATGGCGACATAGAAGAGGGGGGACAGCGGGGAGCGGAGGAAAAAGCGCGCGGTGCGCCCGGCAATGCCGAGACTCTCGTCCGTCAACCTGGGAGCGCCCTCGGAGTGGGTCAGGGTCTCGTCGTGATTCATGGCTTAGCTACACCATTGAGAGCTGGCCGTGAGGCACCTGGGCAGGCTGGGCCGAGATGCCCCCGGAGGAAAGGCGCGCGCCGGTGGAAACCGGCGCTTGCTGCTGATGGACCTGGATGAGCGGGACCTAGCGACCGGGGCCGGGGCCGGGGGCCGCGCCACTTGACCAGCCGGCGGCCACGCCGGGGGGAGGATCGCCCAAAATCCGCTCACCGGGACGCAACCCACTGAGCACGTTCACCATGCCGTCGGGCTGGCGCTCGCCGAGGCGGACCAGGCGCAGGTTGGGCCGCCCCTGATCGTCGAGGACGTAGACCCCGGGCAAGCTACCGTTGTAGCGAATCGCCGAGGCCGGGATCACGGGGTTGCCGCGCTCGGTAGCGCTGAAGTCCGGCACCATGACGCGGACGTACATCCCCGGCTCGGACACGCCCTGAGGCAGGTCCAGCTTGACCTTGACGGTGTGACGCTGCGCATCGGCCATGGGGAAGATCTGGGCCACCCGGACCGGTACCCGCTCATGGGTGACATCCAGCTCGGCGTTGATCATCATGCCCTCGCGCAGGCCGGGGCGCAGCCGGGAGGGGACATCGATGTCGACCTGGAGATATTCCACGTCGGCAAAGGTGAGCAGCGGCTGACCAGGCTGCATGGTGTCGCCCACCTCGATGCTCTTCCTGACGATCACCCCATCGAAGGGGGCAATGCTGCGGGCATCGCGCAACTTGGAATCGAGGGCCTGCAGATCCGCCTGCAAGGCCATGAGGGCGCTGCGGGCCTGCTCGATCTGGGTGCCGGAGGCGTAGAGGTCCGCCGAGAGCTCAGCCCCCTCGGACCTTTCCCCCATGAAACTCTCCATGGGCCGGGTGAACATCTGGTCGAAGAGGTTGGGTACCGCCATGCCCCCCGGCGGGGTCTTGGAACGGGGGGAGTAGATCTCGCGGCTATATTGCATGCCGGCATTGCGGAGCTGGGCGTCGGCGGAGGCCATCTGCGCCAGCAAGGCGCGACGCTTGGCCAGCAGCTCGGCATCATCCAGGGCCACCAGGAGATCACCCTTCTTGAACTTGTCGCCCTCGATACCGGCCAGGTAGGTGACGCGGCCGGGCAACTGGGCGGCGAGAGTCACCTCCTTATAAGGGATAACGGTACCGCCAATCGACAGGGTGGGGGCACCCTCCGCTTGCCGGACGACGAACTCACCCGGGCCCTGGGGCATCGGGGCGCCTGGGAAGGGAACGGGCTGAGCAACCGCCACCAGGGAGGCCGTGGCCAACCAGGTCACCGTCAAGAGCCCCCTCGTCAATGGGTTAACCTTAAGCTTAGCCATGCGATATTCAACCTATTCTAATCGGGTACAGCAAGCGATGGACATGCCATCGGCAAACGCCATGAATCTCGTCGATGGGCCCCGCCAGGAACCCCGGGGCGGGCCGGAAACGAGCGCCCTTGGCCAAGGGCCTTTAGCGGAGGCTAGTGTAGTTATCGTCGGTAATGGAGCTATCAAACATTATGCCGAATTTCTCCGCAAGCTTCAACACCCTCCGTCTATTATTACTGTTAAATCAGAAGCCTAATGCCGCAGCCACGGGCAGCGAGGCCAGCGGCCCTTTTTGATTGGCGTCCCTCGGCCCCTGGGTTTAACATCCGCTTAAATAACAACCCAGAGGAAATCCCGCCATGTCCCCCGCGCTGGATGCCGTCGATCAGCGGCTCAAGAGTCTCGAGGCCCACCTCGCCCAGGAAAATCCGGTCCTCCTCAGCACCGTGCAGAGCTTCCGCGCCCTGGACAAGGTTGCCCACGCCATGGGCCTGCTCGCGCCCGATCAATCCTACGCGAACCAGATCCCCTGGTGGCCCCTGATCTCGGTATTGGGCACCTTTTCGGCCGGCAAGTCGACCTTTATCAACCATTTTCTGGGCTACAAGATCCAGCGCAGCGGCAACCAGGCGGTCGACGATCGGTTCACCGTCATCTGCTATGCGCGCGAGGCCACCCCCCACGCCCTTCCCGGCATCGCCCTGGACTCGGACCCGCGCTTCCCACTCTATAACATTTCCCAGGACATCGAGCAGGTGGCGACGGGCGAGGGGCGTCGCATCGACACCTACCTGCAACTCAAGACCTGTCCCAGCGAGGCCCTGCGCGGCAAGATCCTCATCGACTCCCCCGGTTTCGATGCCGACGCCCAGCGCACCGCGACCCTGCGGATCACCAATCACATCATCGACCTCTCCGACCTGGTGCTGGTGTTCTTCGATGCCCGCCACCCCGAGCCGGGGGCCATGCGCGATACCCTCAAGCACCTGGTGGGCGAGACCATCGGTCGCCCGGACGCCGGCAAGTTCCTTTACATCCTGAACCAACTGGACACGACGGCCCGCGAGGACAATCCGGAGGACGTCGTCGCCGCCTGGCAGCGCGCCCTGGGGGAGGAAGGCCTCACCGCCGGCCGTTTCTTCACCATCTACAACCCCGACGCCGCCGTGCCCATCGAGGACGAGGGCAAACGCAAGCGGTTCGAGGCCAAGCGCGACGCCGACCTGGCCGAGATCCACGGCCGGATGCGGGAGGTCGAGATCGAGCGCGCCTACCGCATCGTCGCCGCCCTGGACAAGACCGCGAAGGACATCGCCGAGAAAGGGGTGCCCTTCCTGACCCGGGCCCTGCAACGGTGGCGTCAGCGCACCCTCTGGGGCGACGGCATCGCCCTCGGCCTGCTACTCATCCTCTCCCTGGCCGGCACCATCCAGATCGGCTACTGGAGCGACCCCAGCGCCCAACCCGGCTGGGTCTCGACCCTCATCAGCCTGTCCCTGGACCTGGTCTTCCTGGCGGTGCTGCTCGCCATCGCCGCCGGGATCCACTTTGGTATCCGCCACCTGGCCGCCCTGAGCCTGCTCAAGTCCCTCCGCTCCGAGGCCGAGACCCTGGGCATCCGGGGCGACCTGATGGCCGCCTTCGAGCGTAGCACCAAGCCCTGGCGCACCCTGCTGACCACCAGCCCCACCGGCTGGACCGGTGCCGCCAAGCGGCGCCTGGCCCAGATTCGGGAGGAGGCCAACCTCTATGTCCAGACCCTCAACGACCGCTTTACCAACCCGTCCGGTGAGCAGACCAAGGGTGCGACCGATCTGACATCAGCGCCACCCACGACCGCCGGGGGTCAGACCGCGGCCACCGCTGGCGACTGACCCCAGCCCCAGGGACCCCGAGGTCACCCATGTCCAATCCCCTCGCCATCGCCATCCCGCCAGTTCAGGTCCCCAAGCACCCGGTCTGGCCGCACCTCGCCCCCGAGGACAAGACGGCGCTGAAGGCCCGGATCAAGGCGCTACTTGCGGAGCGGGATGCCGTCCTGGTCGCCCACTACTACACGGATGGCGACCTCCAGGAACTGGCGGAGGAGACGGGGGGCCATGTCGCCGATTCCCTGGAGATGGCCCGCTTTGGCAGCGAGAGTCCGGCCAGCACCCTGGTGGTCTGCGGCGTCCGCTTCATGGGTGAGACCGCCAAGATTCTCAACCCGGAAAAGCGCGTCCTCATGCCGGACCTGGCGGCCACCTGCTCCCTGGATGAAAGCTGTCCGGCGGACCTGTTCGGGGCCTTTTGCGACCAGCACCCGGACCACGTGGTGGTCGTTTATGCCAACACCTCGGCGGCGGTCAAGGCCCGCGCGGACTGGGTGGTGACCTCCAGTATCGCCTTGCCCGTCGTCGAACACCTTCATGCCCAGGGCCGGCAAATCCTCTGGGCGCCTGACAAACACCTGGGTCATTACGTGGAACGGGTGACCGGAGCGGAGATGCTGCTCTGGCCCGGCGCCTGCGTCGTCCATGAGGAATTCAAGGGCTTCGCCCTCGACCGGGTGCGGCGCCTGCACCCCCAGGCCGCCGTCCTGGTTCATCCCGAATCACCCGACGAGGTGGTCGATCAGGCCGACGTGGTCGGCTCCACCACCCAGCTCATCAAGGCGGTGTTGGAGATGCCCAACCCGGAGTTCATCGTCGCCACCGACGAGGGCATCTTCTGGAAGATGCACCAGTTGGCCCCGAACAAGAGGCTCATCGCCGCCCCCACCGCCGGTGCCGGCGCCACCTGCGAAAGCTGCGCTCACTGCCCCTGGATGGCCATGAACGCCCTGCAAAACCTGGAGCAGGCCCTGATCCACGGCGCCCCGGAGATCCACATCGACCCGGCGATCCGGGAGCGCGCGCGCCTGCCCATCCAGCGCATGCTTGACTTCGCCCGGGAGCGTGGCATCGGTGGCCGCAAGACCCGCGGCTAGGCTGGTCTCGCCCCACCGCCCCCGCGAGGCGCGACGAAGCGAAAATTGCCAAGTGATGGGCCTCCCTGAGGTGACAAAGCCGCCCTCGATCACTTAACATCGCAGCGAACCATAAGAATCAGACTGGCGGCCGCCTCACCAGCTTTTGGACTCCGTCCGGGCCAGCCAGTCGACCCCCTTCCCACCCAAGAGAGGACTGCCATGGCCAAGACTGAGGGTACCTCCCGCAAGAAAATTGTTATTGTCTCCCTCATCATCTTCGCGGCGGGCGTCGTCTTCGCCGGACTCTTCAACGTCGGCCTGGCCTACACCAATACCACCGAGTTCTGTACCTCCTGCCACTCCATGAAGACCAACCTGGAGGAGTTGCAGCAGAGCACCCATTGGCTTAATCCCTCCGGCGTCCATGCCGGCTGCGCCGATTGTCACGTCCCCGAGCCCTTCGTGCCGAAGATGGTCGCCAAGATCATCGCCGCAAAGGATGTCTATCACGAGATCATCGGCACCATCGACACCCCCGAGAAATACGAGGCCCATCGTTGGGACATGGCCAGCCGGGTCTGGGCCAAGATGAAGGCAACGGACTCCCGTGAATGCCGCTCCTGCCACGAATACGCCCACATGGCCCTGGATGCCCAGGACCGTTCAGCCCGCAATCGCCATAGCAATGCCCCTGACAAGGGGGACACCTGTATCGACTGCCACAAGGGTATCGTCCACACCCTGCCGGATGAGCCCGAGGAGCCAGACGCGGGTACGGCCCAGACCCAGGCCGACATGGCCGCCGATGCTAAATCCAAGACCGAATGATCGCCGGATCATCCCACTGGCCTGAACGCCACGAGGCGCCGCCGACATGACCACCCGACACATCATCACCCTGCCCCTGCTCCTGGCGCTCAGCACCCCCTTGCCCCTGCTGGCAGCGGATTCCCTGGGCAAGGACATGCGTAACGCCGCCGCCGTGGGCAACACCGAGGAGGTGATGCGCCATCTCGACGCCGGCGTCCCCGTCGATGCCCCCAACGAGTTTGGCAAGACCGCCCTGATGATGGCCGTGGAGGGCGACAATCTGGAGACCGTCGCCCTGCTCCTGGCCCGGGGCGCCAACGTCAATGCCCGGGCCTCGGGCAATTGCACGGCCCTGACCTTCGCCGCCGAGAACGGTCACATCGGCATCACCGCCCTGCTCATCGAACGTGGCGCCAACCTCCACGATCGCACCCGCGGTGGCTGGGATGCCCTGATGATCGCCTCCCGTTACGGCATCACTGACATGGTGGAGCAGTTGCTGTTCAAGGGCGCCGATCCCAAGGCCTCCGACAAGGAACACCGTACCGCCATGATGGACGCCGCCGCCCGGGGGCATGCCGCAGTGGTCAAGCTCCTGGTCGAGGCCGGCGCCGAACTGGAGGCCCGGGACAAGGAAGGCGCCACCGCCCTGATCCTGGCGGCGGGGGCCGGCCAGACGGATAGCGTCGCCACCCTGCTCGCCAAGGGCGCCAACGTCAATGCCCAGGACAAGACGGGTGGTACCCCCCTCATCTGGGCCATCGGCGCGGGACGAACCGATGTCCTCGAACTGCTGCTAGCGGCTGGGGCCAATCCCAACCTGGCGGACGCCGACGGCGTGACCCCCTTGATGGAGGCCATCAGCACCGGCCACGGTGAGTTCATCACCCCCCTGCTGACCTACGGGGCCGATGTATCGCTCAAGGACCGGAAGGGGCGCACCGCGGGTGACATCGCCAAACAGAAGGGCAATCAGGACGCCATCGTCCTGCTGTCCAAACCTTGAATGTCTGGGCGGCCGGCGTATGATGCCCCTGCTGGCCGCGGGCTCTCCGTGTTCCCACTGAAACCTGTTTGTCCAAAGGAGGAAACATGGCCAAGAAACTCATGAAGCTGGCCTTGCTCGCGAGCGCCGTCTCGATCGGTCTGGCGACGACCGCGTTCGCCGCCAAAGAAGAAGCCAAGCCCGCCGCTGCCCCCGCCGCCCCCGCCGCTGCTCCAGCGGCCGCCCCCGTTGAACTGGTATCCGGCGCCAGTGCCCGCATGCTCGCCGAGACCTGCGCCGGCTGTCACGGAACCGATGGCGTCAGCGGTGGACCCGCTACGCCCTCCATCGCTGGCCTGCATGGCGAATATTTCGTGGAGGTGATGAAGGGCTACCGTGATGGTACCGCCTTTGCCACCATCATGAACCGTATCGCCAAGGGCTATACGGACGAAGAGTTGAGCAAGCTGGCTAGCTTCTTCGCCGGGCAGAAGTTCGTCCCCGCCGACCAGAAATTCGATCAGAAACTGGCGGATGCCGGAGCCAAGATTCACGACAAGTGGTGCGAGAAGTGTCATGCCGAGGGCGGCAAGATCATCGCCGACGAGGAATACTACATCCTGGCTGGTCAGTGGACGCCTTACTTGAAGTACACCCTGGAGGACTTCAAGGCTGGCACGCGCGAAATGCCTAAGAAGATGAAGGAAAAATTCGATGGCATGATGAAGAAGGAAGGTGATAAGGGCGTTGACGCCATCCTCGCTTACTACGCCAGCCAGAAATAAGGATTGAGGAGGTTACAGAGCATGAAAATGAATCGTCGCGATTTCGTTAAGGCCACTGGCACGGCTGCGGCCGTGGCCATGATCGGTTTCCCGCACATCGCCCGGGCCAACACCCAAAAGGTGGTGGTCGTTGGCGGTGGTACCGCCGGCGCCACGGCGGCCAAGTACATCAAGCGTCTGGATAAGGATATCGACGTAACCATCGTGGAGCCGAACAAGACCTACTTCACGTGCTACTTCAGCAACGAGGTCATCGCCGGCGAGCGTGACATGAAGTCCCTTGAAGTCGGTTACGGCGACCTGGAAAAGATGGGCATCAAGGTGGTCTTCGATTCCGCCGAGGCCATCGATGGCGCCGCCAAGACCGTGAAGACCAAGGGCGGTCAGTCCCTGTCCTTCGATCGTTGCGTCGTGTCCCCGGGCGTGGATTTCCTCTACGACAAGATCGAGGGCTATTCCGCCGAGGCCGCTGAGAAACTGCCCCATGCCTGGAAGGCCGGGCCTCAGACCACACTGCTGCAAAAGCAGGTCGCCGACATGAAGGACGGTGGGGTCGTTGCCATTCTCGCCCCACCCAATCCCTTCCGCTGCCCCCCCGGGCCCTATGAGCGTGCCAGCCTCATCGCCCACTACTTGCAAAAGCACAAACCCAAGTCCAAGGTCATCATCATTGATTCCAAGGGCAAGTTCTCCAAACAGGCGCTTTTCATCCAGGGCTGGAAGAAATTCTATGGTTTCGAAACGGACAAAGCCCTGATCGAGTGGCGCCCGGACCCGGATGGCAAGCTCCCGCGTGTGGACGTGAATGCCATGACTGTGACCTACGGGTCCATGGATGACGAACTCAAGGCGGATGTCATCAACGTCATTCCACCCCAACGGGCCGGCAAGATCGCCGTTGACTCCGGGCTGACCGACGACAGCGGCTGGTGCCCGGTGGATGGCCGCAGCTTCGAGTCCAAGAAGGTGCCTGGCGTCCATGTCATCGGCGATGCCTGCATCGCTGGTGCCATGCCCAAATCCGGTTATGCCGCCAATAGCCAGGCCAAGGTCTGCGCCGCCGCCATCGTCGCCCTGCTCAATGAGGGTGAGGTAGGCGTGCCGTCCTTCGTCAACACCTGCTACTCGCTGATTTCCCCAGACTGGGCCATCTCCGTGGCGGGTATCTACAAGCTGGGCGCCGATGGCAAGATTGCCGAGGTTCCCGGCTCCGGTGGCGTAACGCCCATGGATGCCTCTCCGGAAGCCCATGCGCGTGAAGTCCAGTATGCCTATAGCTGGTACACCAATATCGTCAACGACATCTTCAAGTAACAAAAAGAAGGACGCGCCCTGCTGGGCGCGCCGTCGCGACCTTGAGGGGCCTTCGGGCCCCTTTTTATTGGGTCCACCCTCGCTCATATTTTGGTCAACTCCTGAAGCTCAGACTATCACGCCTTCGGGCTTACGCGGTTTCGGCCAGGGTTTACGGTCTGAAGGGGAGGTGGTACAAAGGGTGGGTTGTGAATCAGCCATATGAAGACGATCTTCATGCCTTGTGGTACCGACTTGCGGCCCCCCCACCAGACGCAGCCAACGCGAGGAACCCAACATGGAGATGGTTCAGACACTCATGAAGACCGACAACCTTATCAAGCGATTAGTGCCCGACCGTGAAAAGGCTGAGCCCAGTTATCTGCAACTTAAGGAAAAGCTGGTACAACTCATTGAAGGCGGCGAGATCACGGAGGGACAGAGTCTGCCTTCGGAGCGGGTACTAGCAGAGCGTTTACAGCTCAGCCGCACCACGGTGCGGCGCGCCTATAACGAGCTGCGCGCCAAGAATTATCTGACGACTCACGGGCGAGCAGGGGAAGCCGTCAAGACACCGCCGCGATTGACGCCCAGTTTGGGCCGGCTGAAAGGCTTTACCGAGGAGATGCGGGAGATGGGCATGACACCCTCCACCCGCTTGCTGGTGCGCAACATCGTGACTGACCGCACCATCTCTTCACTGTTTGGACGGCCAACTACCGCGCGTTTCCTCTACCTCGTACGGCTTAGGCTGGGTGATGGGGTGCCGCTCTCTCGCGAGGTAGCCTGGTATGATTTGACTGCGGCGCCCGAGTTGGCCGATTGGGATGTAGAGGGTTCTGCCTATCATTTTTTATTCGAGCATTGTGGAATTGCCCTTACCCATGGCGAACAGACGGTTGAGGCGGTCATGAGTTCCACCATCGAGACCACCGCCTTCGGGCTGGCGGAGCCGGTTCCCTGCCTGCTCATGAAACGCAAGACTTACAGCGCGGCGCGGTTGATGATCGAATATGTGGAAGGAACCTTTCGCGGCGATGTCTATGCTTACCGCTTATCCCTCAACCTGGGATAGCAGCAGCAAGGAAGGCCTCCAGATCGGGAGGATGAGGCAATCCATCCAAAATGCCTTCCCGGGCCGCGATCAGCGCCCCACAGGCATTGCCAATCTCCAACGCCTGACCCAGGTCGAGTCCACGCAGCAGGGCCCAAACCAATCCGCTGCCAAAAGCGTCTCCCGCCCCGGTGGCGTCAACCTGATGAATGTTATAGGCGGGTCGACACCAGGCCTTACCTTCCTGATCAAGGGCGACGCTGCCCTGATCACCCAGCGTTATTACCAACATGACACCACCCCAGCCCAGTTGCCGGGCCAGGGATGGCAGTTGCGCGACCCATTCCTCACGCGTCAGATCGGCGAGCGGTGACCGAGCAAACAGCTGAGCGGCCTCAGTGGCATTGACCACCAGGACGTCGGTCAAGGCAAGTATGCGTTCGTCGAGTCGGCGCCAAGGTGAAGGGTTAAGACAGGTGCGCTTGCCCAACCGACGCGCCCAGGTGAAGGCCCGCATTACCACGGGGTCCAGACTCTCGAATTGGGCCAGCACCCAATCCGCCGCGGCTATGAGGCCGAATGCCTCGTCCACATGGTCCTTGGTCAGCAGGGCATTGGCTCCGGGATGGACGACCAGGAAATTGCTGCCATCGGCGGCGATGAAGCCCACCCCGAAACCGGAGGTCCGACCAAGCATCAGGACCCGATGGATGCCCACACCCTCCCGTGCCAGATATTCCTTCACCGCGGCACCCGCGCCATCAGCGCCCACCGCCATGAGCAGATCCACCCTCACGCCCAAGCGTTGCAGACCCACCGCCAGGTTAAGACCCTTGCCGCCATGTTCCTGGAAAAACCGGCTGGCCGCGAGTGATTCGCCAGGCCGGGGTAGTCGCTCCACGCACATGAAATTCGCATTCATGTAATTCCCCACTACAAAGGCACGCATCGTCATTACCCTCAATAAACCACAGTAGAAGCACTGAAGGCCCTAGTCAGGGGCGGTGTGTCCGCCTAACAGCCTGCCCCAATAATTCACCTGGCTTCAGCATTATGGTCGGCAAGTCACGGACCCTCCAGGTCGGGACATTTCCGCGGCCAGGGTAGACCGGCCAAGGCTGGACCGAGAGGCCCTATGGTATTTATATGGACCCGTGATTTGACAAATTTGGTTTGTTTGGTATTTTTATGGTATCTGACTTAACCAACCACGAGCGATGTAACCATCAAAAAAAATCCTAACAACCCTCATTAGCAAGAGGACATTGCCATGAACCATCAGGTAGACGTTGCCGTCATCGGGGCAGGGCATGCCGGCCTTAACGCCATCAAGGAGATACGTCAAGTTACTGATAACTATGTGCTTATAAATGGAGGCGGTCTGGGTACGACCTGCGCACGCATCGGCTGCATGCCTTCGAAAGTCGCTATCCATCTTGCCGAAGTTTGCGCCTCGCGCAAGGACCTTCCGCGTTATGGGATCACGGGGACCGAGGGACTCCGCCTCGATCCTACCATCGCTTTGAATCATGTACGTGATCTGCGCGACACCTTCGTTGATCTGGTACTAGCCAATACCACGGATGAGATGGGCGATGAACTGATCGAGGATTTTGCTCAGTTTCTTGACGCCAGAACCCTCCAGGTCGGGGATGGCATTGTTCACACCAAGGCCACGGTTATCGCCACTGGCGCTTCAAGCTTCGTACCGCGGGGTTGGCGCGAGTTGTTGGGTGACCGAATGTTGACGGTTGAGGGTATTTTCGAACAGGAGAGTTTGCCCGCATCGGTGGCCGTCATCGGCCTCGGGCCGGTCGGTATCGAAATGGGCCAGGTACTGCATCGCCTTGGGGTCAAGGTGGTGGGTATCGAATCGGGTGAGCATATCGCCCGGATCGCTGATCCGGGCGTGAACCAGGCGGCGGTCGAGATCTTGCAACGCGAATTTCCCATCTGGCTGAATGAACGTGCCGAGGTTGAGCCTGAGGGAGAGGGCGTCAGGGTGCGGGCTGGTGAGCACGAACTCTGGGTCGAAAAGATCTTCGCCGCCACCGGCCGACATCCGAACCTGGTCAGACTAGGTCTGGAGCGAACAGGTTGCCAGCTTGATGAACATGGCGTTCCCCTTCATGATGCGCGGACCTTACAGGTCGGACGCTTGCCCATCTACCTGGCCGGTAACGCCACGGGGGGGATCGCCAATTTACAGACCGCCGCCGAGCAGGGCCGGATCGCTGGCTATAACGCCAGCCATGACCGGCCGCGGCAAATCGCCGCCAAGACACCCATATCCATCGTCTTCACCGATCCCAACATTGCCATGGTCGGCACTCGCTGGTCGGATCTGGATGAGGACGCGGTGGTGGGTCAGCAGCGCTTCGGGCCGGTGGGTCGCGCCCTCATCCTGGGGCAGAATCGGGGATTGTTACAAGTCTATGCCGATCGTCTTAGTGGCCTGGTTCTGGGTGGGGCCATGGTTGGACCCCGATGTGAGCAACTGGCCCATCTGCTCGCCTGGGGCATCCAAAGTCGCATGACCGTAACCGAGATGCTAGGCATGCCCTTTTATCACCCCGTGATTGAGGAATGCCTGCAGGATTGCTTGCATCAACTGGCAAAGAAGATCGCGACCCAGGGCTCAAATGTCTCATGGCCAGAGCGGCGCGTCCCCCTTCAATGGCGCCCAGGTGCTGGGCTCGCGGCCTAAGTGATTACTTGCTAGAAAGAAAATGACAACCATGACCACAACCCTGTTGACAGGTCATGACGAGAGATGAGGATTCTTACAATGTATTTAGTTAGAACAGCTTGTAACCAAACACATTTTTTAAAATCCGAATGGCAATTTCCCGCCTGGCTTTCACTTTGTTTTCTGGCTCACGGGCCAGCCTTGGCGGATAACCAGACCTACTCGGTCGAGAAAACCTGCGCCGCCGAGTTAACCTGTAGCCGAGAAACCCAGGTGGCATCGGCCAAGAACAATCTTCGCCTGATTCCTGACCTGAGCGCCTGGCCACAAACCGTGCTGGACCAAGGGGCTCACCTGATCAAAGCAGCAAACGAGACAAGCCCTGCCCCCTATCAGGCCCCCCTCACCGGCATGGTCTTCACGCGCATACCCGGGGCCTGTTACCAACCCCCTTCTTTGCAATCCTCGGCCGCAAATCAGCAAAGTCCGGCCGGCTCGCCCCTGGCGGTACCCTCCCAGGTCTGTTTCCGGACCTTCGACCTTGGGATTCATGAAGTCAGCTTCGCCGACTATGACACCTTTGCCTTGGCAACGGACCGGGAATTACCGGACGACAATGGCTGGGGGCGGGGATCCCGTCCCGTGATCAATGTCAGTGTTTATGATGCCATGGCCTTCGCCACCTGGCTCAGCCGGAAAACCGGTGAGACCTTTCGCTTGCCCACCGAAATGGAATGGGAGCACGCCGCCCGGGCCGGCAGCCGAACACTCTACCCTTGG
>JAGVUH010000476.1 GCA_019136395.1 Gammaproteobacteria bacterium | reverse complement strand
CGCCGGCCTTCTTTCGGGGCCTCGCCCCGCCAGCCTCAAAATGTAAGGGAGAATGACTCCAGTGAGCGATCGCATCATGCATGTGACGGATGCATCCTTTGAACAAGATGTCCTTAAGTCCGCCGAGCCGGTCCTGGTCGATTACTGGGCCGACTGGTGCGGTCCCTGTAAGATGATCGCCCCCGTCCTGGATGAGATTGCCGCCGAGTATGAAGGTCGGGTCCGTATCGCCAAGCTCAACATCGACCAGAATCCGGACACGCCTCCGCGGTATGGCATTCGCGGTATTCCCACCCTGATGCTCTTCAAGCAGGGTGAGGTCGAGGCGACCAAGGTCGGGGCCGTTTCCAAATCCCAGTTGACCGCCTTTATTGACAGCAACCTGTAACCGCTCCGGGCTCGGAAGCCCCACGCCATTTCATACCGGGTGCCCCGCCGGGCACCCCGCCCCGCCCCCCAACCCTCCATCCCCTCCGCGTCCGCCGTGACGCCGCCCCAGGGTTGGAGCGAATCGTTCCTACCTCTTCGCCCAAAAAAACATGAACCTGACCGAACTCAAAAAGATGCCGGTGAACGAACTGGTGGACATGGCCCAGGCCATGCTCATCGAGGGCGTGGGCCGGTCCCGCAAGCAGGACCTGATTTTCGCCATCCTCAAGGCGCATGCCAAAAAGGGCGAGGAGATTTCCGGGGACGGGGTGCTGGAAATCCTGCAGGACGGGTTCGGTTTTTTGCGCGCCGGTGATTCCTCCTACCTGGCCGGGCCGGACGACATCTACGTCTCCCCCAGCCAGATCCGCCGTTTCAATCTACGCACCGGGGACACCATCACCGGCAAGATCCGGCCGCCCAAAGAGGGGGAGCGCTACTTCGCCCTGCTCAAGGTCAACGACATCAACTTCGACCGACCCGAGGCGACCAAGACCAAGATCCTCTTCGAGAACTTCACCCCGCTCTTCGCCAACAAACGCCTCAAGCTGGAGCTGGGCAACGGCAGCACCGAGGACATCACCGCCCGCACCATCGACCTGGTGGCGCCCATCGGCAAGGGCCAGCGCGGCCTCATCGTCTCCCCGCCCAAGGCGGGCAAGACCATGATGCTGCAGAACATCGCCCAGTCCATCGGCCATAACCATCCGGACTGCTATCTGATCGTCCTGCTCATCGACGAACGGCCGGAGGAGGTCACCGAGATGGCGCGCTCGGTGCGTGGCGAGGTGATCTCCTCCACCTTCGACGAGCCCGCCACCCGCCACGTCCAGGTGGCCGAGATGGTCATCGAGAAGGCCAAGCGCCTGGTCGAGCACAAGCGCGACGTGGTCATCCTGCTGGACTCCATCACCCGGCTGGCCCGCGCCTACAACACCGTGGTGCCCTCCTCCGGCAAGGTCCTCACTGGTGGCGTCGACGCCAATGCCCTGCAACGCCCCAAGCGCTTCTTCGGCGCCGCCCGCAACGTCGAGGAGGGTGGCTCCTTGACCATCCTCGCCACCGCCCTCATTGATACCGGCTCGCGCATGGACGACGTCATCTACGAGGAGTTCAAGGGCACCGGCAACATGGAGATTCATCTCGACCGACGCATCGCCGAGAAGCGCATCTTCCCCTCGATCAACATCAACCGCTCCGGCACCCGTCGCGAGGAGCTGCTGATGGACCCGGGCGAACTGCAAAAGATGTGGATCCTGCGCAAGATCCTGCACCCCATGGATGAACTGGCCGCCATGGAATTCCTCCATGACAAGCTGAAGGCGACCAAGACCAATGGGGAATTCTTCGATTCCATGCGCGGTTAATCCCCTGAGTGCCGTTTCCCTCCTGCCCCTCGCGGGGTCACCGGCCCTTCAGCGGTACCTTGACCGCCCGACCGCTGATTCATTAACCACGGGTTATCGCACCTACATCAAGAGGAAAGTCACATGACCATTGATCGCATCGTCCTGGCGGTTGCCGGCACCTTCGTCCTCGTCACCGTCCTGCTTAGCTATCTGACCGGCAATCAACTCTGGCTTCTTCTCACCGCCTTCGTCGGCCTGAATTTGCTCCAGTCCGCCTTCACCGGCTTCTGCCCCTTGGCCGTGATTCTCAAAAAGCTGGGTAAACCCTCGGGTGCCGCCTTCTGATCCCCAACAGCTACCTGCTCCGCGGCCCGCCATGCCGCGGGCCATCGTGCTATACTTTTTCAGTTCACCCCGAGGAGCGCCCCTGAGGAGCCAAGCAACGCATCCATGGCCAAAGAAGACGTCATTTCCATGGAGGGTACCGTGGTCGATACCCTGCCTAATACCATGTTTCGTGTCGAGTTAGAAAACGGCCACGTGGTGACCGCGCACATCTCCGGAAAGATGCGCAAGCACTACATCCGCATCCTGACCGGGGACAAGGTGACCGTGGAGCTTACACCGTACGACCTGACCAAGGGGCGTATCACCTATCGGGCGCGCTGAGCGGATCTGATCCACTTCGCTGCCCCCGGCTAACCCGCCTCAGGGGCCGCTCCCTGACGATTCAAAACCCTTAATGGGCTGCCTTCGCCTTAGGCGCTGTCCTTCGCGCCTAGTACAGCACTAAACCCTATCTCGCCCCCCGCCCCGAAGGGTCATGGATGTTGCCGAGGCCGGCAATTGACTCGCGACAGGACGCCAGGAACGCGAAGAACAAGAAAATTTCCCGTTGAGCGAGCGGCCCGGGCGAAGGGCTGTATCGGCCGAGTGAGCCACCCAACCGCCCAGGCAGTCGTTTAGGCGCAAGCAGCGGCCTCCGGCACCGCTTTAATCTTGAACTCAAAGTCCAGCCCCTCCGCGCCCACTGTCACCCGAACCTCGCCGCCATTGACGAGCTCGCCGAAGAGGAGCTCGTTGGCCAGGGGCTTCTTGATGTGGTCCTTGATGATCCGGCTCATGGGCCGGGCGCCCATGCGTGGGTCATAACCCCTTTCCGCCAACCAGGCGCGAGCCTTATCGTCCACGATCAGGCTGACCTTTTTCTCCAGCAACTGCTGTTCCAGCTCGAACAGGAATTTATCGACCACGCTGGCGATGGTCTCGGGCGATAGGGCCCCGAACAAGACCACCGCGTCGAGCCGGTTGCGAAACTCCGGGGTGAACATCCGTTTGATGACTTCCAGGCCGTCGCTGGCATGATCTTGTTCGGTGAAGCCGATCGAGGCCCGGCTGGTTTCGGCGGCCCCCGCGTTGGTGGTCATCACCAGCACCACATGGCGGAAGTCCGCCTTGCGGCCGTTGTTGTCGGTCAGGGTGCCATGGTCCATCACCTGGAGGAGCAGGTTGAAGACGTCCGGGTGGGCCTTCTCGATTTCGTCCAACAGCAGGACGGCATGGGGATTTTTGTTGATCTCCTCCGTCAACAGGCCGCCCTGGTCGAAGCCGACGTAACCCGGCGGGGCGCCGATGAGGCGCGACACCGTGTGGCGCTCCATGTACTCCGACATATCGAAGCGGATCAATTTCAGCCCCAGGATCCGGGCAAGCTGACGGGTCACCTCCGTCTTGCCCACGCCCGTGGGACCGGCGAAGAGGAAGGAGCCGATGGGCTTCTCCTCCTGCCCCAGGCCGGAGCGGCTCATGCGGATGGCGGCGGTCAGAGTGTCGATGGCCGGTTCCTGGCCGAAGACCACCAGTTTCAGATCCCGGTCCAGGTTGCGCAGGGACTCGGTATCCGAGGCGGAGACCTGCTTGGGCGGGATGCGGGCGATCTTGGCGACGATACGCTCGATGTCGGCAACGTCGATGCGTTTCTTGCGCCGCGCCGCGGGCATGAGCTGCACATGGGCACCGGCCTCGTCGATGACGTCGATGGCCTTGTCGGGCAGATGGCGGTCGTTGATGTGCTTGGCCGACAGTTCCGCCGCGGCGCGGAGGGCCGGCTGGGTGTAGCTGACCTGGTGATGTTCCTCGAAGCGGGTCTTGAGGCCCTTGAGGATCAGGACCGTGTCCTCGACGCTGGGCTCGTTGATATCGATCTTCTGAAAACGCCGGGCCAGGGCCCGGTCCTTCTCGAAAACGCCGCGAAACTCCTGGTAGGTGGTCGAGCCGATACAGCGCAACTCCCCCGAGGCCAGGACCGGCTTGATCAGATTGGAGGCGTCCATGACCCCGCCCGAGGCCGAACCGGCGCCGATGATGGTGTGAATCTCGTCGATGAACAGAATGGCCTTGGGCTGGCGCTTGAGTTGGGCGATGACCGCCTTCAGGCGCTTCTCGAAGTCGCCCCGGTACTTGGTGCCAGCCACCAGGGCACCCAGGTCCAGGGCATAGATGACGGCATCCGCCAGGATCTCCGGCACCGCCTCCTCGACGATCCGCCGTGCCAGGCCCTCGGCGATAGCGGTTTTGCCCACCCCGGCCTCACCCACCAGCAGGGGGTTGTTCTTGCGCCGCCGGCACAGGGTCTGGATGGTGCGCTCGACCTCGGCATCGCGACCGATGAGGGGGTCGATACGGCCCAGGCGAGCCTGCTCGTTGAGGTTGGTCGTGAAATTCTCCAGGGGGTTGGCGCCCTCCTTGCCCCGCCCTTCCCGCTCCTCAGCCGCCTCGCCGGGGCTCTCTTCATCCTGCCCCTCACCCGGGACCTTGGAGATCCCATGGGAGATGTAATTCACCACATCGAGCCGGCTGATGTCCTGACGGCTGAGGAGATAGACCGCCTGGGAGTCCTGCTCACCAAAGAGGGCCACCAGGACGTTCGCCCCTGTGACCTCCTTCTTGCCCGCGGACTGGACATGGAAGACGGCGCGCTGCAGGACGCGCTGAAAACCGATGGTCGGCTGGGTCTCGCGCTTATCCCCCTCGGGGATGAGCGGAATCGTCTCCTGAATGAACAGGGAGATGTCGGCTCGCAGCCTGCCCTCATCGGCCCCACAGGCCCGCAGGACCTTGGCGGCGCTCGGGTTGTCGAGGAGTGAGAGCAACAGGTGCTCGACGGTCATGTATTCGTGTCGTTGCTCACGCGCCTGATGAAAGGCCTGGGTCAGGGTGAATTCGAGGTCTTTACTCAACATAGGGGTCACCGGTCCGGGAGGGGGTACTTCATGCCTCTTCCATGGTGCACATGAGAGGGTGCTGGTGCCGCCGGGCGAATTCCTTGACCTGAGCCACCTTGGTCTCGGCGACGTCCCGCGAGAAGACACCACAAACGCCCACGCCCCGGGTATGCACATGGAGCATGATCTGAGTGGCCTTCTCCCGGCTCAGATGGAAAAAGAGTTCCAGAACCTGAACGACAAAATCCATGGGCGTGAAATCATCGTTGAGAAGCAGGACCTTGTATTTTGGTGGCGGCTTGAGCTCGGGCCTGGCCTCCTGGACGGCCGCACCCGCCGCATGTTCCTGATTCACATCCGAACCACTCATGTCAATGCGAATTCCCACGAATCTGTCATTTTTGGTTTGACCCAAAGAGTGGGGTCATTATACTTGACGCTCAAGACGACGGCCGGCGCGGCCTTCACCGTCGTCGGTAAGAAAAACAAGGGCTGAACAGGTGACGCAACCACCTTGCGCCAAGGGTCTCCTGGAAAGTCTTCCTTCCCATTACGCAACATAACCTGTGCGCCAAGAGGGCGTGGCCCTGAGCAGTCGCCTGGCGCGTACCTGATTCAGGTGCCGTCAGGAATGAAAATACAAATGGGGGAAAACCCCCAAGATCTCCCAGGAGGAGTGACAGCGATGATGACCGGTATTGTGAAATGGTTCAACAACGCCAAGGGATATGGATTCGTGAGATCAGACGGCAACGAGGAGGACGTGTTCGTCCACTTCTCGGCCATCGACATGGATGGCTATCGGACCCTCAAGGAGGGGCAAAAGGTTCAGTTCGAAATCAGTCAGGGCCCGAAGGGACTGCATGCCGCCCGCGTTAACCGACTCAATTAACTTCACTGATTCATAAACAACTGACCGCGCCGCCCTGATCTGGGGCGGCGCGGTTCTTTTTTAGCGGAATTTCTCATGGCGATCTTCGGGATGAAGATCACGACGGCTCAAGCCCTGCTCTCAACCTCCCGTACGGCGGCCCCCCACCCTCCAGTCAGGAGGGTGGCCGCGGCGTTAGCCGTCTCGCCGGCCTGGCGGTGAGGCCGGCTTCTCCCCATTCACATCTTGTCGATTACCGCCTGGCCAAAGGCGGAACAGCTCAGCTTGGTCGCCCCTTCCATCAACCGCTCCAGGTCGTAGGTCACGGTCTTGGCCGAGATGGAACCCTCCACCCCCTTGATGATCAGGTCCGCCGCCTCGGTCCAGCCCAGATGGCGGAGCATCATCTCGGCGGAGAGGATGATGGAGCTGGGATTGACCTGATCCTTGCCGGCGTACTTGGGCGCGGTGCCATGGGTCGCCTCGAACATGGCGACGGAATCCGAAAGGTTCGCCCCCGGGGCCAGGCCGATGCCCCCTACCTGAGCGGCCAGGGCATCGGAAATGTAGTCACCATTGAGGTTGAGGGTGGCGATGACATCGTATTCCTTGGGTCGGAGCAGGATCTGCTGCAGGAAGGCGTCCGCGATGACATCCTTGATGATGATCTCCCGGCCGGTCTTGGGGTTGGTCAGGCTGCACCAGGGACCACCGTCGATCTCCTCGGCGCCGAACTCCTCCTGGGCCAATTCATAGCCCCAATTTTTGAAGGCCCCCTCGGTGAATTTCATGATGTTGCCCTTGTGGACCAGGGTCACCGAGCTTCGATCGTTGTCGATGGCATACTGGATAGCCTTGCGCACCAGGCGCTTGGTGCCGTCAGCGGAGACCGGCTTGATACCGATGCCGGAAGTGGCCGGGAAGCGAATCTTGGTCACCCCCATCTCCTTCTGGAGGAAATCAATGACCTTCTTGGCCTCGGCGCTCCCCGCCGCCCACTCGATACCGGCGTAGATATCCTCGGAATTTTCACGGAAGATCACCATGTCCGTGTCCTGGGGCTCCTTGACCGGACTGGGGGTGCCCTGGAAATAGCGCACCGGGCGCAGACAGACGTAAAGGTCCAACTGCTGACGCAGGGCCACATTCAGCGAGCGGATTCCGCCCCCGACGGGGGTGGTCAGCGGACCCTTGATGGAGACCACGAACTCCCGGACCGCCTCCAGCGTCTCATCGGGCAGCCAGACGTCATCGCCATAGATTTTGGTCGATTTCTCGCCGGCGTAGACCTCCATCCACTGAATCTGGCGGCTGCCCCCATAAGCCTTGGCCACCGCCGCGTCGACCACCTTGATCATGACCGGGGTGATGTCGATCCCGGTGCCATCCCCCTCGATGTAAGGGATAATAGGCTGATTGGGGACGCGGAGGGCGTAATTCTCGCCAACGGTGATCTTCTCGCCGCTGGCGGGTACCTGAATCTTGTCGTAGGCCATGTCGTTTATCTCATCGCGATTGCTTTAAGGGAAAGGATCCAGCCCCCGCAGGAGGTCTGAGAGAAGCTAAAGGGATTATAGGACTTCGCGGACCTCAATGGCTCTTTTCGTTATTTTTTAATCCAGTAACATATTCTTAAACAGTAATATCGCATGCCCTTGCGCCCTGACTCCCCCCCGGGAAGATCGGGAATCCACCCGTCAACCGAGCACCCTACCCCGGGCCCCGGCCCTGGCCCGGCCACGGCGAACCGGATCATGGTCGGCCTCTCGGGGGGCGTCGATTCCTCGGTGGCCGCCCTGCTGCTTCGCGACCGGGGATACCGCCTGGAAGCCCTGTTCATGAAGAACTGGGAGGAGGACGATGAACCGGGCTATTGTGCCGCCGCGGCGGATCTGGCGGATGCGACCCTCGTGGCCCGGCACCTTGGCATTCCCCTCCATACCGTCAACTTCGCCACCGAATACTGGGACCAGGTCTTCGCCACCTTCCTCGCCGAGTACCGGGCTAACCGCACCCCCAATCCGGACGTCCTGTGCAACCGCGAGATCAAATTCCGCGCCTTTCTCGACCATGCCCGCGGCCTGGGAGCCACCGCCATCGCCACCGGCCACTATGCCCGTCGGGTGACGGATGATCGGGGCCATCACCTTCGACTGAGCCGTGATCCGGACAAGGACCAGACCTATTTCCTCCACCTCCTCGACCAGGAACAGCTTAGCTGCGCCCTCTTCCCCCTCGGCGACCTGCGCAAGGGTGAGGTGCGGGACCTGGCCCGGCGGGCCGGTCTGACCACGGCGACCAAAAAGGACAGCACCGGCATCTGCTTCATCGGCGAGCGCCGCTTCCGCGACTTTCTCGCCCGCTATCTGCCGCCAAACCCGGGGCCCATCCTAACCCCCGCCGGGGCTCAGGTGGGCGAACACCAGGGCCTGGCCTATTACACCCTGGGCCAGCGTCAGGGGCTGGGTATCGGCGGCCAGGCCGGAAGCCCCGAAGCACCCTGGTATGTTGCCGGCAAGGACCCGGAACGTAACGCCCTCATCATCGTCCCGGGTCACGACCATCCCCTCCTGTTCAGCCAGGGTCTGACCACGACCGCTCCGCACTGGATCGCCGGCCAGCCGCCCCGGGAGGCGCCCTTTTCCTGCCTGGTACGCCTCCGGCACCGCCAACCCTTGCAAGCCTGCCAGGTGGAGTATCTGGATGACACTCAGGCGCGGCTGCGCTTTTCCCAACCCCAACGCGCCGTGACCCCCGGCCAGTCGGCGGTCCTTTACCTCGATGAGGAGTGCCTGGGCGGTGGGGTCATCGCGACAACCTGGCCCTGAGGGCGGCCCTGGGCTGATCCAATGTTGCCCCTCCCCATGATTGGCCAGATATCCCATTCCTCGTTACGATGTTGACACCCAACGCGGCGTGATTGTCGGTCTTCCAGGGTCGGGGCTTCTGGTGGGGTGCGAACCGCGAGGATGCGGCTGGCACGCCAACCAGGATGTTATTACGGCGTACCCGCCAGACGCCACCAGACCCCGGAACGCCGATAATTGATTGGCGAGGGCCATATTTTTCCACCCATTCCGCCACCTTCCATCGGCCAAGTCATGACCTACACCGTTCAAGATCGCCTCATCGCCCTGGGTGCCATCTACCAGGCCAGCCTGTGCGTGCGCCGCATTGCCACCAAGGGCACGGTGGACACGGAGACCATGGAGCCCTGCATCTACAGTCTCTTCCAGAAGGATGCCGCGACCCCGGCGGAGGTCTTCGGCCCCCCCGGCGCCCTGGCCCCCGGGATCCGGGAACTTGCCAATCAGCTCTCGGGCAAGACCGCCCGAGACCTGGAATTCACCCGTTACCTGCTCGCCCTGCTCAAGCTGGAGACCGTCCTCAACCGCCGTCCGGCCTTGGTCGAGCGCATCGCGCAAGGGATCGAGGAGGCCCGCGCCAAACGGGATCACTTCCCCCTCCTCCACCCCAATCTCCTGGCCCACCTCGCCGACCTATACAGCCAGACCGTGAGTCAACTCCAGCCGCGGATTTTGGTCAGGGGCGACCCGGGCTTCCTGCAAAATCCAGACAATCAGAATCGCATCCGCGCCCTGTTGCTGGCGGGAATCCGGGCCGCCTGGCTATGGCGGCAGATGGGCGGCACACGGTGGAAGATCCTCTTTGGTCGTCAGCAGTTCCTCGCGGCCGCACAGGCTTACCTTCGCCCGCTGACCCATTGATAACCATGATCCACGGATACGCGCGCCACCGCGGCCGGGGCGGATCTCGGGGATGACTCATTGATAACCATGATCCATGGATACCCTAACCGAGGGCCTTTCGGTTGCGCCGGCACATCCCCGCGCATGAACCGGAACATCGCGCCCCTTGAGCACCGCTCCTGGAGGATTCAGGCATGAACCAAGACGTCATCGGTCGCTGCTGGCAATGTGGACGCGACCTGACCAAAGCGGATTACGGCCGTGAGACCCTCTGCCTGGGTTGCGGCAAGGCGACCCGGGTGTGCCGCAACTGCCGCCACCATGCCCCGGGCAAGCCCAACGCCTGTCGGGAACCCATGGCGGAGGAGGTGCTGGACAAGGAACGCGCCAATTTCTGCGAATTCTTCGACCCCGGTGATCGCCATACCGGCGTTCCCGAGACCAGGAGCCCGGCGGAACTGCTACAGCGGGCGAACGACCTCTTCAAGTAGAAGCGGGTCTAACCGAGGCGGGGTAAGGGGGATTCCATGGTAACCAGACGGTAGTGCCGTGGAACCATGGCCAGCCAGTAGGTGATTTAGCGGGCCCAAAGGGCGACTTGGCATCCCTATTGGCCAAGACGGGAAATCTAAGCCGGATTCCAGAAATCCAGCTTCTTATTTTTCGCGGGATTGGGGGGGACACATCCCTGTGTCCTTGGCTATGACGTCCATGGTCGGATTTCCAAGCACTAGGCGCACTTCGAAACCCAAGGGGCTGGGGGAATTACTTCATCCCGGACATGCCGCCCATGCCGCCCATGCCAGACATACCGGACATGCCGCCCATGCCGCCCATGCCAGACATACCGCCCATGCCGCTCATACCGGACATGCCGCCCATGCCGCCCATGCCAGACATGCCGCCCATGCCAGACATGCCGCCCATGCCGCCCATGCCGCTCATACCGGACATGCCACCCATGCCGCTCATACCGGACATGCCGCCCATGCCGCCCATGCCGCCCATGCCAGACATACCGGACATGCCACCCATGCCGCTCATAC
>JAGVUH010000153.1 GCA_019136395.1 Gammaproteobacteria bacterium | reverse complement strand
GGCCGGCTGCCTGGCGTCCGCGCCAAGCTCTATCCCTACCAGGTGGAGGGCGTCGCCTTCCTCGCCGGGCGCGGCCGGGGGCTGCTGGCCGACGACATGGGTCTGGGCAAGACGCTCCAGGCCATCGCCGCGGCCTACTGGCTGCACCAGCATGATGCCGTCGAGCGCGTCCTGGTGGTCTGCCCCGCCTCGCTGAAACTCCAATGGGCCCGGGAGATCGAAAAGTTCACGGGTCAGGAGGCCCAGATCATCCAGGGACCGACCGAGAGCCGCGCCACCCAATATCGCAAGGGGCGCGGCTTCTACGTGGTCAATTACGAGCTGGTCATGCGCGACCTCTCGGTCATCAACAGCGAGCTGCGCCCGGATCTGCTGATCCTGGACGAGGCCCAGCGCATCAAGAACTGGCGCACCAAGATCACCAGCACCATCAAGCGCATCGGCTCGCGCTACGCCTTCGTCCTCACCGGCACGCCCCTCGAGAATCGCCTCGAAGACCTCTACAGCCTGATGCAGGTGATCGATCCGCGGGTGCTGGGCCCCCTGTGGCGCTATTTGGTGGATTTCCACATCACCGACGAGCGCGGCAGCCCGAGCGCATGGTCACCCGCGTCGACGTGCCCATGTCCGCGGCGCAACAGGAGATCCATGACGACGCCGTGTCCATGGCCGGCCAGCTGGCGCGGATCATGAAGCGCCGGCCCCTGACCCCAAGCGAGCAGAACCGCATGATGGCGGCTCTGCAGCGCGCGCGCATGGCCTGTAACGCCGCCGGCCTCATCGACCCGGTCCTGCGCGAGACGCCTGGCGACAGCGCGCCCAAGCTCGACGAGCTGGAGACCATCCTCGACGAACTCTGCCGCCTGGGGGGACTCAAGGCCGTGGTCTTCTCGCAATGGACGCAGATGACCGAACTGGCCGAGCAGCGCGTGCGCCGCCTCGGCCTGGGCAGCGTGCGTCTGCATGGTGGCGTGCCGACGTCCCGGCGCGGCGAGCTCATGGACCGCTTCCGCGAGGATGACGCGGTGCAGGTGTTTCTGTCCACCGACGCCGGCGGCGTCGGCCTGAACCTGCAGAATGCCGCGGTGCTGATCAATCTGGATATCCCCTGGAACCCGGCCGTGCTGGATCAGCGCATCGCCCGCGTGCACCGGCTCGGCCAGCGACAAAAGGTGCAGGCCATCCTGCTGGTGGCGCCGGCCTCGTACGAGGAGCATGTCCTGAACCTGGTGCAGGGCAAGCGTCACCTGTTCGACAATGTCGTCGATCCCGAGGCCACCGAGGACGTGGTCGGCGTCTCCAAGCGCCTGGCCGAGGTGCTGGCGGAGGACCTGGCGGCATCGGCATCCGATGTGGATCTCAGTCAACCGGTCCCACCGTCGCCGGAACCCGCGTCCGAGGAGCCGGCGGAGTCGGAGCAGCCGGCCGTGCCGGCACCGTCAGCCCCCATTAAGGTCCGCTGGAGCCTGTCCCCCGAGCTGGCACGGGCGGTGGAGGATTGCGTGGTTGGCCTGCAAGAGCGGTTCGGGACGCGCATCCTGCGCATCCTCGGCCAGCACCGCGGACGTGCGCGCGATGGCGATCAGTCCACCGGCGGCCTGCTGGTGGTCCTGGACCGGGTCACCGAGGCGGACGACGTGGCCATCCAGGACCTGCCGGAACAGGTGCCGATCGCCTTGATCGACCGCCGCACCCTGGCCAGTCTGAGCCGCCTTGGCAGTGCCTCGCCACTGGCTGAGGCCGAGCCGTTGTTCGAGCCCCCCGGCACGCCCGAATCGGCGGAGGCGGTCCCGGCGGAGCACCCCCTCGCCCGCAAGGCCGCGGAGCACCTCAAGGCCGCGCGTCTGTTGCTCCAGCAGGCCTGCCCGGGCGCGGCCCTGGACCTGCTCCTCGGCGCCCTGCTCGCCAGCGCCGCGCAACGCGCCGGCCGCGACCAGCCCCCCGCCGCCAAGGAGGCGGGCATCTGGCTCTACGCCGAGGCCCTGCCGGCGCAAGCGCTGGATCCGTCGGACGCGGCCTTGCTGATGCGCGCCCTCGCCCTGAGCCAGGGCGGCGACGCGGTCCCCGAGCCCCTGCTCACCAGCTTGGCGGACGATATCGCCACCTTCCTGGAGCAAACCCGGGCGCGGCTGGGCTGAGCCTTGTTTACGTGAATGTCACGACGACACTTTCATTGAGAACCTCGGCGCGAGGGGTTCCGTAGTCTTGCGTTCCTGGCGCGGCACCTACCCAAAATAAGGGTTAGGATAAGGGCCTTTCCCACAGTGCCAGAGGAGTCCACCTCATGTTGAAGCTCCCCACCTTTCGTCACCTCGCTGCCGCGGGCCTCGTAACGGCCCTGTTGACCCTGGCCTCCTCCCCCCAGGCCGCGCCGACCTTTATCAACATCCTCACCGGCGGCACCAGCGGCGTTTACTACCCCATCGGCGTTGCCCTGTCGCAGATCTACGGCAACGGGATCCCGGATACCAAGGTCACCGTCCAGGCCACCAAGGCTTCGGTGGAAAACCTCAACCTGCTGCAGAACGGTCGCGGCGAACTGGCCCTGGCCCTGGGGGATTCCGTTGGCGATGCCTGGAACGGGGTTGAGGATGCCGGCTTCAAGGCACCGCTGAAGAAGCTGCGCGCCATCGGCGGGGCCTATCCCAACTACATCCAGATCGTGGCCAATGCCGATGCCGGTATCAAGTCGCTGGCGGATCTCAAGGGTAAGCGGGTCTCGGTGGGCGCGCCCAAGTCGGGCACGGAACTCAACGCCCGGGCCATCTTCAAGGCTGCGGGACTGACCTACGAGGACCTGGGCAAGATCGAGTACCTGCCCTACGCCGAGTCCATGGAACTGATCAAGAATCGCCAGCTCGATGCCACCTTGCAGTCTTCAGGCCTGGGCATGGCGGCCATCCGTGATCTGGCCTCGGTCATGAAGGTCAACTTCGTCCCCATCCCCGCCGAGGTGATCGCCAGGATCGGCAATGAAGCCTACCAGTCGGGGGAGATTCCGCCCAATACCTACGATGGCCAGACCGAGGCGGTTCCGACGGTGACCATCACCAACATCTTCGTCACCCAGACCGGCGTCTCCGACGACACGGCCTATCTGATGACCAAGCTGATGTTCGACAACCTGGACCGCCTGGCCAACTCCCATGCCGCGGCCAAGGCCATCTCCCTGGAGAAGGCCCCCCAACACCTGCCCCTGCCATTACACCCGGGGGCGGAACGCTTCTACAAGGAAAAGGGGCTACTGCCCTAGCAAGGGCTCGAATGACCGGGTGATCCCAGCGCACCTGGGTCCTGGGCCTGGCCAGGGAGGGCCGGGAAAACCGAAAATTGATCGGCGATGCGCATGATATGGGCGTCCCTCCCCGCGGACGCCACCCGACCGGTTGGAACCCGACCATTGACCTTCATTGGGTCAAAACTGGTTGGCCTGGCTCAGGGACAGGCCCCAAACCAGACCACCATGACCTTGATCCTGCCACGGGTGAACCGCGATGACTGAGATACATCCAGGTCAAGAGACCCATTCCGGTCTCGGGGCCCAGACAGGCCATTGGCCCAAGGCCCTATTCACGGTGGCCTTGCTGTTTTCGATCTTCCAGATCGTCACCGCCGCCTATCATCCTGTGTCCACCCAGGTGCTGCGGGCCGGGCATGTAGGGTTCCTGCTGATGTTGATCTTCCTCAGCATCCCCCTCCATGGGCGGGCTCGCCCGTGGCAACCCCTGGCTTGGATGCTGGCCCTGCTGGGTATGAGTACCGCCCTCTATCAATGGTATTTCGAGGCGGATCTGATTCAGCGCTCCGGGGAATTGACTGACGCCGACCGGGTCATGGGACTCCTGACCCTGATCCTGGTATTCGAGGGCGCGCGCCGGGTCATGGGCCCGGCCCTGCCCTTGCTCTGTGGTCTGTTCCTGGCCTACGGGCTCTTCGGCCAATACCTGCCGGGGGATCTGGCCCATCGGGGTTACGGGTTGGACCAGATCATCAACCAGTTGTCCTTTGGCACCGAGGGGCTCTATGGCACCCCGACCTATGTGTCGGCTACCTATATCTTCCTCTTCATCCTTTTTGGCGCCTTTCTGGAGCAGGCGGGGATGATCAGGCTCTTCACCGATTTTGCCATGGGCCTCTTCGGCCACCGCCTCGGTGGCCCGGCCAAGGTGTCCGTGGTCTCCTCGGCCTTGATGGGGACCATCACCGGCTCAGGGGTAGCCAACGTGGTCACCACCGGCCAATTCACCATCCCCCTCATGAAGCGCTTCGGCTATCACCCGGCCTTCGCCGGGGGCGTCGAGGCCACCTCCAGCATGGGTAGCCAGTTGATGCCGCCGGTCATGGGTGCCGTCGCCTTCATCATGGCGGAAACCCTCAATGTGCCCTACGTAGAGGTGGCGATGGCCGCCCTGCTCCCGGCCCTGCTCTATTTCGGCTCGGTGTTCTGGATGGTGCACTTGGAGGCCCGTCGCGCTGGCCTGGAGGGCCTGCCCAAGGACCAGTGTCCCGACCCCTGGGGGGCAGTGCGCGAGCGTGCCTATCTGCTGATTCCCCTGGTCGTGCTGGTGGGCCTGCTGTTTTCCGGACGAACGCCCATGTTCTCCGGTACCGTGGGCCTCGCCCTGACGGCGATTGTCATTCTGGGTTCGGCCCTCATCCTGCCCATCTCGTCCTTCGGGCTGCGCCTGGTGTTCTGGGTCCTGCTCGGTATCCTCTGCGCTGGCTTCTTCCAACTCGGCATCACCGTGGTCTTTGGTGTCATCACCGCCCTGGTCCTGGGCTGCTTTTTCGTCCAAGGGGGGCGGGAGACGCTGCGTATCTGCCTGCATGCCCTGGTGGAGGGGGCGCGTCACGCCGTGCCGGTTGGCATCGCCTGTGTCCTGGTCGGCGTCATTATCGGTATCGTCACCCTGACCGGGATCGCCACCACCTTCGCCGGCTTCATCCTGGAGTTGGGCCGCAACAGCCTCTTCCTCTCGCTGGTGTTGACCATGGTGACCTGCCTGGTGCTGGGCATGGGCATTCCCACCATCCCCAACTACATCATCACCAGTTCCATCGCCGCCCCCGCCCTCCTGGAGTTGGGGGTGCCCCTGCTGGTGTCCCACATGTTCGTCTTCTATTTCGGCATTCTCGCCGACCTGACGCCGCCGGTGGCCCTGGCCTGTTTCGCCGCCGCGCCCATTGCCGGGGAGCGTGGCCTGAAAATCAGCCTCTGGGCGGTGCGTATAGCCGTCGCTGGTTTTGTCGTCCCCTTCATAGCGGTCTACAGCCCGGCCCTGATGCTCCAGGGCGGCGGCGCCCTGGCAGTGGCCTACACCCTGTTCAAGACCATCCTGGCCATCGGCCTCTGGGGCATGGCCTCCATCGGCTGCCTGCGGGAGTCACTGACCTGGTGGGAACGGCTGCTCGCCTTCGCCGCCGGCGCGGCCCTGATCATGGCCCTCCCCATCACCGATGAGCTTGGCTTCGCCCTCGCAGTGCTGGTGATCGGTCTGCATCGTCGGCGTGTCCGTCAGGATAAGGCGGTGGGAACGACCGCCGGGAGGTTGCCCGAGCGTGGGGGGCCCTCGGAGGGATCTCCCCGAGGTAGCCGGACAGAGGGATGCTAAGCCTCTGTCTGGGACTGGCAGGCATGGCCTGGGCCACCCTGGGGGTTCAGAACTTCACCCTGGCCTGGTCCCACACCATCGAGAAAATCCGCTGGGAGGAGGATTACCTTGTGGCTGACGAGGGCCTGCAGTTACGGGAGGCGCGGGTGCGGGGCAGTGGGGCCGGCATGGAAATACCCCAGGATGCAATCTGGGAGGAGGGGGCCTGGCGCTACCGGCCCAGCATCCACCCCATCCAGCCCTTGCGACTCGCAAGGACGCCGGAAGCGGGTGATTATGATCTTTGCCTCCCCCCTGAGATGGTTCCGTACGGATTGCCGTCAGCCTTGCCGATGGGTGAGGGGCTGCGCGGGGTGCTTGGCGTTTCTCCCCCCGTATGCCGATCCCTGACCGACTGGCTGGGGCCACCGGATGCCAACCAACCCTGGTTGGAACTCTGGGTTTGTGGCCTTCAGACCAGGGTTAACTGACACCGGGGTGACTGAGCCCTAGGCAGCCTGAGGGGAGCGTTAGGGCTGAAGCCTTGGGTAGCGGAGGCCGACCAAGGCTTCAGATTGGGGCGATAGTGATCAGGCCTTGGGTGCGACCGGGGAGGCGACCGTGCCCAGATTGGCGCGACGTTCCTGGCTGGCCTTGAGGGCCTCGGCGCGACGGGTCTCGGCGGCCTTGCGGGCCTCCTCGTGGCGGCTTTGGGCGGCCTTGCGCTGTTCGTCGCGGCGGGCCTGCATCTGCTCACGGCGCTCGGCCTGCTTGGCGGACAAGGGGTGGACCGGGCGATTGTGGCCATGGACGGCGGGGAAGGCGGGCATCTCCGGGGCGCCAGCGAATTCCGGCATGGCGGGGAATTCAGGCATGGCCGGCATATCGGGCATCTTGCCGAATTCAGGCATGGGGGGCATTTCCGGCATCTGGCCGAACTCCGGCATGGGCGGGAACTCAGGCATCTTGCCAAACTCAGGCATGGCGGGGAATTCGGGGGCCTTGCCAAATTCCGGCATCGGGGGGAATTCGGGCCGCTGGGCAAACTCGGGCCTGGCCGGGAATTCGGGCATCTGGCCAAATTCAGGCATGGCGGGGAACTCGGGCATCCGGCCAAATTCTGGCATGGGCGGGAACTCCGGGGCCTGGCCAAATTCCGGCATCGCCGGCATCTCGGGCATGGCGGGGAATTCGGGCATCTGCGGCCTGGCAAATTCAGGTCCCATGACCGGCGGCTGATGGGCTGCCTTCATGGCGGCGAGCCAATCGGCCTGCATCTTGGCCTGCTCTTCGGCGTGGCGGGCGGCCATCTGGCGCATCTCCTCCTGCATGGCCGGATCCATGGGGGGAGCGGTCCACCAAGCGCTGGCGGAAGAAGAGACGGCCGCCAGGGCGGCCACGGAGACAGCAAGGGCAATCTTGTTCATTTTGTTCACACCTCGAGAATCGAAAGAAAAGAGGGATGGCCGAAGCCTTGTTCTTCTTGGGCCAGGCGGGTCATCCAGGCCATGGGTGATTAGTATATTAGAAAATTCTGATTTAGCAATAGACCTGAGGTCACTTTTTTGCGCTGGCCTGAAGGGCGGATGTCGGCCAGGTTCTCCCGCCCGCCGGGTGAAGACCGCCGCGCTGGCCGGGGGATGGTGGGAGGGGTCCCCATCAGGCAACCGGCGCGAGGGGCTGCTAGACTCCCACCCGTGATCCAGGGTTCTCACGGGGAGATATTCCATGTTGCGTCATCGGCTGGTCATGCCTTTTCACGGGCCTTCCCTCTTGTCCTTGTTGCCGCCATTGCTGCTTCCGTTGTTGTTGGGAGTCATGGCCTTGCTGGGGGTCCTGACCTTCCCGGGAACCCTCCAGGCCGCCGG
Organism: Gammaproteobacteria bacterium; assembly: GCA_019136395.1. The sequence continues at coordinate 9,945 of JAGVUH010000153.1, read as the reverse complement.
GGGCGGTGAGCGCCGCCTGGTCCTGGTCGAAGGCGTGGATTACTTCGGCCAGGACCTGGAGACCCGCCAGGATATCGACCTGGAAGCCTGCCAGTCGGCCTGTCTTGCCGACCAGCGCTGCCGCGCCTTCACCTACAACCGCAAGGCGCGCTGGTGCTTCCTGAAGAGCGACTACGAGGATGCACGGCCCTTCGCCAACGCGATCTCGGGCCATATCGCCACCGGGGCCACCGGGAACAAGCCCAACCAGGACCAGGACCGGCGGACCCGGCGCCTGGCCGACCTGAGTTTCCTGCCCCGGAGTGAGCTCGAGGCAGCGCGGCGTCAGGCGGCGGAGATCGCCACCCGGTCCCGGCCGACCGGGGTCCGCTTCGACCAGCTTGTGGCGTCAGCTCAGGAGGCGGAGCGCGCCCAGGACTGGCCGGCGGCCATCGGCCGCTATACCGAGGCCCTGCGTCTGACGCCGGATGCCCCGGCGGCCTGGCTGGGCCTGGCGCGGGCCAACCTGAGTTACCCGCTCGATGACTGGCAGGCGCGCCAGCGCCTCCTGACCGCCGCCACCGCCGCCGCCAGCAATGCCTATCTGAGCGCCGGGGGCGACGCCGACCGGGTGCGCGCCCTCGCGGCCCTGGGCCAGACCCTGGCGGCCCGCTATCAGTGGCGGCCCGCCCTCCGCGCCCTGCGCGCCGCCCTGGCCATCAAAGAGGACCCGGGGGTCCGCGCCACCTATGCCCAATGGCTGGCGGAGCACGGCTTTCGCATCACCGGCCACCGCGTCGACTCCGAGGCGGCCAGTCCGCGCATCTGCGTCGAATTTTCCGACCCCCTGGCCAAGGAGCGGGCGGGTCTCACCGACTTCCTGCAAGTCGAGGCCGGCCGCGGCCTGACGGTGGAGGCGGACCCCCAGGCCCTGTGCGTGGACGGCGTGATCCATGGCGAGCGCTATCGCCTGCGGGTGCGCGCCGGTCTGCCGGCGGCGGACGGGGAGGTCCTGGCCCAGGCGGCGGACCTGGATATCTATGTCCGCGACCGCTCGCCCGCGGTGCGCTTCCAGGGTCGCGCCTACGTCCTGCCCAAGGGCGGCGAGGCGGCGATCCCCCTGGTGTCGGTCAACACCCGCCTGGTCAAGGCCCAGGTGCTGCGGCTGGGCGACCGCTCTCTGGCCACGGCGGCGGGGGCGGGGCCCTTGCTCAGATCCCTGAGCCCCTACGAGACCCAGGAGATCCGCGACCGCCAGGGCGAGGCCATCTGGTCCGGGGAGGTCGAGGTCGGCATGGAGCTGAACCGGGAGCAGACCACCGCCGTCCCCATCGGCGCCCTCATCCAGGCGCTCAAACCGGGGGTCTACGTCATGACCGCCCGGCCGGCGGAGGCCCCGGACCAGGGGGAGGAGTTGGCGACCCAGTGGTTCGTCGTCTCCGACCTGGGGCTCTCGGGCCTGACCGGCAACGACGGCCTCCATGCCTTCGTCCGCTCCCTGTCCAGCGCCCAGCCCCTGGCGGGGGCCAAGCTGCGCCTGGTGGCGCGGAACGACGAGATCCTCGGCCAGGCCAGCACGGACGCGTCCGGCCACGCCCGCTTCGAACCCGGCCTGCTGCGGGGGGAGGGCGGAAACAAGCCCGCCCTGCTCATCGCCGAGGGGCCGGAGGGGGACTTCGCTTTCCTCGACCTGGCCCAGTCCCCCTTTGACCTGTCCGACCGGGGCGTCGCCGGCCGACCGGCGCCCGGGCCGGTGGACGTCTTCCTCACCACCGAGCGCGGCGTCTATCGCGCCGGGGAAACCGTCCAGATCACCGCCCTGGTCCGGGATGGCGCTGCCCGCGTCCTGACCGGCACCCCTCTCACCCTCAAGCTGCGCCGCCCCGACGGGGTCGAACACCTGCGCGTCCTGCTCCCGGATCAGGGCCTGGGCGGGCGGCACCTGGCCAGCGACCTCCCTCCCACCGCCATGCGCGGCACCTGGCGCGCCGCCCTGCACGCCGATCCAGAGGCCCCGCCCCTGGCGGAGCAGCCCTTCCTGGTGGAAGACTTCGAGCCCGAGCGCCTGGCCTTCGAGCCCAGCCTGGAGGCCACCGCCATCGACCCCGCCGCCCTCCCGGACCTCCAGTTGGAGGCCCGCTTCCTCTTCGGCGCCCCCGCCGCCGGGTTGGAGGTGGAGGGGGAGGTCCGCCTGGAGCAGACGGACCAGCTTGCCGCCTGGCCCGGCTACCGCTTTGGCCTGGCGGACGAGGCGTCCAATCCGGTCGGTACCACCCTGCCGCCGACGCGCACCGACGCCGCCGGCCAGGCCCGCCTGGCCCTGGAACTGCCCCCCCTCGCGGGTGGCAGCAAGCCCAGCCTGGCCCGGGTCGCGGTCCGCGTTCTGGAGGGCGGCGGTCGGCCGGTGGAGCGGACCCTGGAGCGGCCGGTGCTGGACGGCCGGCCGCGGCTGGGCATCAAGCCCCTGTTCGAGGGCGCGGTGGAGGAGGGTGGCACGGCCGCCTTCGAGGTCATCGCCCTCGATCCCCAGGGCCAGCCCCTGGCCCTGTCCGCCCTGCGCTGGACCCTGTCGCGGGTCACCACCAGCTTCCAGTGGTACCAATATGATGGCCGCTGGGACTACGAGCCCGTCACCCGCCGCGAGCGGGTGGCCAGCGGCGATCTGAACCTGAGCGCCGGGACCCCGGGCCGGATCCAGGCCCCGGTGGGCTGGGGGGGCTATGAGCTGGCGGTGAGCCCGCCGTCGGTTGCGGCCGGCGCTGGTGCAAGCGCCGGATCAGGCGGTGCATCTGCCGCCGCGAGTGCCGCCGGGCTGGGGCTATCGGCAGGCGCCTCCCCCGCGCCGGCTGGTGGACAGAAAGCCGGTACCGGCGTCATGGCTGCCTCAGGTGCCGCTGTCAACAGTGGCATGCAAGCGCTCATCCCCGCCAGCCTGACCTTCGAGGCCGGCTGGTACCTGGCCCCCAAGGACATCGATACCCCGGACCTCCTCAAGGTCTCGCTCGACAAGCCTGGCTATGGGGTGGGGGAAAATGCCCGGGCGCACCTCGAGGCCCGCTTCCCCGGCACCGCCCTGGTCCTGGCCCTGGGCGACCGGCTGCTGGCCATTCAGGAAGTTCAGGTCCCCGCCGGCGGGACGACGGTGGAGATCCCGGTCACCGCCGACTGGGGGGCCGGGGCCTATGTCACCGCCTTGCTCTACCGGCCCATGGACCTGGCCGCCAAGCGCATGCCCGGCCGCGCCATCGGTCTGGCCTGGGCGGCGGTGGACCCGGGCGAGCGCCAGTTGCGGGTGGAAGTCGCGCCCACCGGCCCGGTGGCGCCCCGCCAGCCCCTGGAGCTGGAGCTGTCCGTGCCCGGCCTGCCCGCCGGCGCCGAGGCCTTCGTGACCCTGGCGGCGGTGGACGTTGGCATCCTCAACCTCACCCGCTTCGCGGCCCCGGACCCGGACGCCTGGTATTTCGGCCAGCGTCGCCTGGGCATGGAGATCCGCGACCTCTACGGCCAGCTCATCGACCGCATGCAGGGCGCCCCCGGGGTGGTCCGCTCCGGCGGCGATGGCGGCCTGGTGCGTCTGGAGGGCCCGCATCAAGCTCATGGCCATGGCCTGGACCGCCACCGGCGTCGGCCAGGCGGCCCAGGACCTGGTGATGCGCGATCCCATCGTCATCCAGGCCAGCCTGCCGCGCTTCCTCGCCCCCGGGGATGAATCCCGCGCCCTGCTGGAGCTGACCCATGTCAGCGGGCCGGCGGGACGGGTAGCGATCAGCCTGGAGACGGGATCGGATCAGCCCGGCGGGGGACCCGAGACTGGCGGTGGCCGTGAGGACGCCCCCGGTCGCGGGAATGCCGACGGTTCGCGGAATACCCCCACTCCGTCTTTGTCTGGCAACGACCGTCAGATCGCGGGGCGACAGCCGGGTCACCAGCCCATCGAGGTACTGGCCCAGGCCGCCCAGCAGGAACTGGAGCTGACCGCGGGCGGGCGCGCCCGTATCGAGGTCCCCCTCCGGGCCCTCGCCAGCGGCGACGCCATCCTGCGCGCGCGTCTGCGCACCCCCGACGGCCAGGAGATCGTCAAGCGGTTGCGGCTGCCAGTGCGGGACAACCGCCCCGCCCAGCGCCTGACCCAGGTCGAGACCCTCAAGCCCGGTGGCCCCGGTCTGGTCCTGTCCCCGGTCCTGTTCCAGGACCTCCAGCCCGACTCCGCCGCCCTGCTGGTCTCCGCCAGCGGCGCCGGCCGCTTGGACCTGCCGGGGCTGCTCATGTCCCTGGACCGCTATCCCTACGGTTGCGCCGAGCAAGTCGCCAGCCGCGCCCTGCCGCTGCTCTATGTGGACCAGATCGCCCTGGCCGCCGGCCTGAGCGGTGATTTAACGGGTGGCCTGACGGGCGGCCTGGGCGGGGATCTTGGTGAAACGGGCGGATCGGGAGGCATGGGCGGCTTAAGTGGCACGAGTGGCCCTGGCGGCATAGGCGGCATGAGTGCTGCGGGCGGCATGGGCGGCGCTCGGGGTGGCAGCCAGGGCCGCGGACCCGCCGAGACTGGCTCACGCATCCAGGCCGCCATCACCGACCTGGTCGGGAAGCAGGGATCGGACGGCGGCTTCGGCCTTTGGGGACCGGGCGGGGATGATTTCTGGCTGGATGCCTATGTCACCGATTTCCTCACCCGGGCCCGGGAGGCGGGGCATGCGGTGCCCCAGGTCGCCTTTGAGCTGGCCCTGGACAATCTGCGCAACCGCCTGGCATATGCGGCGGACTTTGGCGGGGGAGACAGCGACGGCGGCGGCGATGTTTACGGCCAAGATTTCGGAGGTACCGGGGGCGCCGGAGGAGCCAAAGACGCAGTGGGTGCCGAGGGTGAGGGCTATGTAAACGACAGCGAGGAAGGGGCCGGGGGTGCGAGCCATATAAATGAGAACGGCGAGGGCGCCGACGCCGATCCGACCGGCGTCCTGGCCGGGTCACTCCAGGGGCCAGGCGCCCGGGCTGGCGGCGAGGACGTCGCCTACGCCCTCTATGTCCTGGCGCGCAACGCCCGGGCCGTCATCGGCGATCTGCGCTACTACGCCGAGGCCAAGCTCAATGCCTTCGCCACCCCCCTGGCCCGCGCCCAGCTTGGCGCCGCCCTGGCCCTCTACGGCGACCGGCCCCGCGCCGACCGCGCCTTCGCCAGCGCCCTGGCCCTGCTGAACCGCGGCGAGCCCGGCCTGAGCTGGCGGCGCGACTACGGCTCCGATCTGCGCGACGCCGCCGCCCTCCTGGCCCTGGCCGCCGAGAGCGCCACCCAGGCCGTCGACCTCAAGGCGCTGGCGGAGCACATCGACCAGTTGGGCGCCCTGGACGACCGGCTCAGCACCCAGGAACAGGCCTGGCTCCTGGTCGCCGCCCAGGCCCTGATGCAGGGCGCCGTCAAACCGCGCCTGGAGGTGGATGGCCGGCTGGCGGAGGGGCCCTTCTTCCGCCGCTTCGCGGCCAGGGACCTGGCGACGGGTCCCGCGACCCTGATCAACCGGGGTCCACAGCCCCTGGAGATCCTGGTCACCCTTGCCGGCATCCCCCGTCTGGCCCCGCCCCCGGGTGGTCAGGGCTACCGCATCGAGCGCGCCTGGTACGACCAGGAGGGCCGGCGTGTTCAGCCCGATCGCCTCACCCAGGGCCAGCGCCTGGTCGCCATCCTGACGGTGACCGCCGACCAGCCCGGCGCCGCCCGCCTGCTGGTGGACGATCCCCTGCCCGCCGGCCTGGAGATCGAGAACCCCAGCCTGCTTCGTGCCGCCGACCTCCAGGGCATCCCCTGGCTGGGCCTGCTGGAGGGCAGCGCCCACCAGGAATTCCGCGCCGACCGGTTCGTCGCCGCCGTCGACCGCCAGGCCGACGACCCGGCCCAGTTCCAACTGGCCTATCGCGTCCGCGCCGTCACCCCGGGCCGCTTCCTGCTGCCCGCCGTCACCGTCGAGGACATGTACCGCCCCCGCCAGCGCGCCTGGACGGCTGAGGGGAAGGTGGAGGTCATACCGGGGAGAAGGCCGTGATAAGTGCGGGCGAGGGTGGTACTTAGCCCTCACCCGCACCTCATTTCACCCCGGCCTCCGCCGCCGAAAGTGAACAGAAAGCCTTTGGTGGCGTGATCGCTGGCCGGAGATAAGGGGGATAAGGACTAAGCCGGCAGCGGAGAGCGTCAGCAACAACTCCGCATCGTTGACCAGCCGATATTCGGGCTGTGACGCGTCTTGGTCGATAGGCTTGCCAAATTTTGTCAAGGCATCTAGTCTGCGGTCATGACCACCATGAACATTTCCCTGCCAGATACCCTCAAGTCCTTCGTCGACGAGCAAGTCAGTTTGCGGGGGTTCGGCACCAGTAGCGAATACATCCGCGAGTTGATTCGTCACGACCGTGAACGCCAACAACTCCATGATTTGCTGGTTGCCGGCCTGGCATCGGAGCCGGCAAACCCAGCGGATGCCAACTACTTCGCGGAACTGCGCCAACGCGTCAGCGACAGACTGGCTGCTGGTCAGCAGGGATGAGGGCGAAGCCCGTTATTCCGCGCACACGGGCCACACGGGACATTGACGAGGCGATTGACTTTCTCCTCGATAACGCGGCTGCTCAAGTGGCCGGCGGTTTCATCACCGCCCTCGAACGGGCCTTCGCGCACATCAGCCAGCATCCTGCCACGGGCTCCCCGCATTACGCTTTGGCCCTAAATCTGCCAGGGCTGCGATGTTGGCCGCTCAAGCGTTTTCCCTACCTATTTTTTTATCTGGAGCGTCACGATCATATTGATGTCTGGCGCGTTCTCCATAGTCACCGGGATATTCCGGCGTGGCTCCATGACCCTGAAGATAGCTGAATATTTTGCCCGGGCTTTTTCGCAGCCTCGGGGCCACTCAGCCGGCGGCGAAGATCGTCAGCAATAACTCCGCATCGTCGATCAGCCGGTACTCGGGCCGCTTGCCCGACAGCCGCTCGCTGTTCTCCAGAATGATGCGCACCCCTTCCCCACGTTTGTCCATGAAAGTGTGGCGGTCGGTCACCAGCCATTCCAGCTCATAGGGTACCGGGCACTTGGCCAGGAGGCTGGTCAGGGTTTCGTTGCGCACGGCCTGCCGGTACATCAGGCTGTCCACCGTCATGGTGTTGGCGATGGTCCCCGGCGAGTAGATCTCCAGCCGATCCGCGAAAAGCCGAAGACGGATCTTGGAGCCATAGATCGAATAGTCCCGGTGCGCCACAGCGTTGACCATGGCCTCGAAGACCGCGGTCAGGTCGTACTGGGGAATATCCCGCCGCCCCATGGTCTTGATGGCGCCGATTTTCATGTTGCGGGCGACGAAGCGGCAGGCCTCGCTGACCTGCTCATCCAGGGGACCGGTGATGTCACGGGCATCCAATTGATAGGGAAAGCCGCTGCCGGGCGCGGGGAGCGAGGTGCCGTGATAGGCCACCGCCTGGATGAAGGCATTGGGCATCCAGTCGCGGGGGTCCTGGCAGGCCATGAGGATGCCGGCTACCGAGGGATGGGACTGGCCCTGGTCATCCAGGGCGACCAGGCCGAGTTTGCTAAGAAAATCGAGCTCCTCATCGCGGGTGCGGCTGGTGCGGAAGCGTTCGTAGAGGGGTGGCGATAGGGCCTCGATGGGCGCTTGGGCTACCGGCTGTTCATCGAAGCTCATGTGGGTATATCCTCATCCAGAAGGAATCGAGGCAGCAATGGCTTTTTGATATATAACCTTGTGCTTCTCCCTCGACACCAACCATTCTCTCACAAGTCTCGCAACCTCATCGGGGTCGGCACTTTTGCCTTTTAGCGAACACCCCCAGACCACCGCTACTCTCCAGCCCGCATCATGGAGGGCTTCGATGTCCCGTCGGTCTCTGGCGATGTTTTCGTCGAACTTCTTGCGCCAGAAATCCACGTTGGTTCCGGGCGTCGTGGTCGCCTTGCAGCCGTGGCGGTGCCAGAAACAGCCATGGACGAACAAGACCGCCTTGAACCGGGGGAAGACGATATCCGGAGATCCCGGCAACCTCTTGTCGTGAAGCAGATATCGCAGTCCTATTTTGTGCAGCGACCTTCGAAGCTTCATCTCCGGACCGGTGTCTTTTTGACCGACCTTGGACATGATTCTCGAACGTGTCGTTTTGTCAACGGTATCCACTGCCGCTCATCCTCGGTGCCCGCCGCTCATATCCTGTCGACGATTTTTTCCAGCTTGTCGAGCTGCTCGCTCTTTTTCAGGAACTCGGAATACGCCTCCTGCGCTCCTCTGAAGAGAGAGTCGTAGTGGACGATTCTGCTGCCCGGCGAAATCGCCGCCATGGATGATTTCAATCGCTCCGGGTTGCTCCCTTCCTCGTCGATGGGCTCACCAAGAGCGAAAACAACCTCAATGTTCGGTCGTGTTGGCTATGGAGAACAGAGACAGCTTGCCAAGGCCCTTTCTGCCCATAACGGGGCGTCCCTTGGCGGTCGTGCGACCGGTCTCTTGATTCTCGTCCCGGCGACGATAGCCGACCCGGAGGTACTTGGTGTTCATGTCCTCGATGGACATTCCGATACCGTCGTCTTTGATCTCGATGAACTTTCCGTCCGGATCAATACCGATCTCGACGCTCTCCGCGTCGGCATCCCATGCGTTGGCGACCGCTTCGGTCAACACGGCGGCGATGTTGCTGTAGAGATTGATCCCGAGATGATCCAGGACGTTCAAATCCACGGTCATCTTGTAATGGTCGTGGCCCGCAATGCCATCCGTTCCGATTCCCTCGTTCATTGGTCGTTATCCTCGTTTGCTCTTTCGATGACCTTCGTGGAAATGAGCGCTTCCAGATGCCGATGGAGTTCGAAGGGCAGCTCACCGCCCTTTACGAGGACGCCGACCTCCATGTTAAGTTCCATCGCGGCAGAGGTCAGATTCGCGCTGGTGATGAAAGCCAGTTCGCCGTCGGCGACGGCACATTTGGCATGAACGGCTCCCGACAACTGTCCGGGCAGCACCTTCATGTCCGATGACCAGACGTAAACCTCCATTGAGGGGAGAATGTTTTTCATGGCCTTGACGGAATCGTATGTCACCCGCCCGCCATGCCTGTCGGACGACTCCAGCAACAAGTTGATCTGAACTTGGCGTCCTATTGCTCCACGGAGCGCCCGGATTATCGAATCGACCTTGTAGGCGACGAAGCTGACGAGAAACAATCGTCTCTTAGCGGCCTCGATGACTTCACAGAGCACCTGCTCGGTGTGCCGGACCGGAACCTGACCAGTCGATGGGCCTGTCCATACCAATTCCATGGCCCCATGCCTTTCCTGCAGCATTGCCGCCGAAGATGCACCCCTGAGAGCGGACGCCACGTCTCGTGGAAGGGTATCCTTGCTGTTACGCCACGCGCGGTCCAGTCGTCCCACCAACTCCTTGTCCGCGTTGGGTCCAAAGCTCGGACGGGCCAAAGCGAACTGCTCGACGGAGCTGAGCGTTTCGATCTTGGACGTGACGGTGAAGATACGATCCGGATGCAACTCTATGCCGAGTTCGGCGATCACCGCCAGAAGCTCATCCATCCGAGCATCCTTTAGGTAGAACCGAGCCCAGTGAAAAAAGCGGCGTCGGCAGCCTCGAATGTTTTTACGAGCAGAGCCCTGTCCAGATAACGATTTCCACGTTCACAGGACGTTTCGGCGACGAAGGTGCAGGCATGGCAGGCGGCGGAATGCAACGAACGATCGACACCGGGATTGTGTTCCGAGCAGAGGGGGTCGGAAGAGCAGACGGTGGCGCGATCCAGCGCCTGCTCGATCAAGCGTCCCAGATTCTCGGATTTCCCGAGTTCGACGAGTCCACCGAGGGTCCCATCGGAATCGGCGGCCGCCGTGTAGAGCAACACCCCCGCCATGGGTGATTCCTTGTCACTCTTCGCGTAGATACGTTCCCGGATACTCGCCGCGTTGTAGCC
>JAGVUH010000485.1 GCA_019136395.1 Gammaproteobacteria bacterium | reverse complement strand
CCACTGGAAGGGCATCGGCGTCACCCTGGTCATCAACTGGGCGGTCAAGCCCTTCTCCATGGCCCTGCTGGCCTGGTTGTTCATCCGCCAGGTCTTCGCCCCCTGGCTGCCGGCGGAGCAGCTCGACAGCTATGTGGCGGGGCTGATCCTGCTGGCCGCGGCGCCCTGCACCGCCATGGTCTTCGTCTGGAGCCGCCTGTCCAATGGCGATCCCTACTTCACCCTGTCCCAGGTGGCGCTGAACGACACCATCATGGTCTTCGCCTTCGCGCCCATCGTCGGGCTGCTGTTGGGGCTGTCCGCCATCGTCGTGCCCTGGGACACCCTGCTCACCTCGGTGGTGCTCTATATCCTCATTCCAGTGGGCATCGCCCAGGCCTGGCGCCATTTCTTGCTGAAACAGGGTCAGGCCCGGTTCGACGCCACCCTGGCCACCCTGGGCCATGCCTCCATCCTCGCCCTGCTGGCTACCCTGATCCTGCTCTTCGCCTTCCAGGGCGAGCAGATCCTGCGCCAGCCGCTGATCATCGCCATGCTGGCGGTGCCGATCCTCATCCAGGTCTTCTTCAACTCCTCCCTGGCCTACTGGCTCAACCGTCGGGTGGGGGAAAAGCACAGCGTCGCCTGTCCCTCGGCCCTGATCGGCGCCAGCAATTTCTTCGAGCTGGCGGTGGCCGCCGCCATCAGCCTCTTCGGCTTCCAGTCCGGCGCCGCCCTGGCCACGGTGGTCGGGGTACTGATCGAGGTGCCGGTGATGCTGCTGGTGGTGAGGGTGGTCAATGCCAGCAAGGGCTGGTATGAGGCGGGGTTACCCGCCGCACCCAGGTAGATTGCGGCCAGATTGAAGTAAGGTACGCCCGCCTGATCATCCGCTGGCGGCCCGCTCCACGGCCGTGGCGCCGTGGGGATAGGGGGCTGGCCGGGAAGAGTCACGCGGCCGCCTACCAGCCATATGAATCGCAGCCAGACGATGGTTTTAACCCAGGATCAGCAGCATGGTTTCCTCACCCCACGACTCCCATGACCCCGCCGATGCCGCTCCCGCCGGTTCCCTGGCCAGACTGAGCGCCCAACTCCTGGCCAACCCGGCCGAGCTGAAATGGTTCGCCGGCGCCCTGGGGCTCTTCCTGCTGATCTGGTTCCTGCCGGTGGACAGCCCGCGCTTCACCGGGGCCCTGCTGGAAGGCTTCGCCCTCCTCCACTGGTACGCCCGGGAGCATGTGCTGCTCTGCCTGGTGCCGGCCTTCTTCATCGCCGGGGCCATCGCCGTCTTCCTCAGCAAGGACGCGGTGATGAAGTACCTGGGGCCGACCGCCAACAAGCTGGCGGCCTACGGAGTGGCCTCGGTATCCGGCTCGGTCCTCGCCGTCTGCTCCTGCACCGTCCTGCCTCTGTTCGGCGGCATCTATCGGCGCGGCGCGGGGCTGGGGCCGGCCATCGCCTTCCTCTACGCCGGACCGGCGATCAATGTCCTGGCCATGATCCTCACCGCCAAGGTCCTCGGCATAGAACTGGGCGTGGCGCGAGCCCTGGGAGCGGTGCTCTTCTCCCTGGTCATCGGGGTCATCATGCACCTGATCTATCGCCGGGAGGAGCAGGCCCGGGCCGCGCGGCAACAGGGGCTGCTGCTCGGAGGCGGCGCGGGCCGACCCTTAGGGGAAACGGTCCTGTTCTTCGCCCTGCAGATCCTGATCCTGGTCCTGGCCAACTGGGCCCCGGCCAGCGCCGAGGACAGTGGCGCCTGGCATACCGTCTTCGTCTGGAAGTGGCCCCTCACCTCACTGGCGGCACTGGGCCTGGCCCTGCTCCTGGCCTGGCGTTGGCGCTGGCCCTGGCCGCCCCTGGCCGGTGCCGCCGTGCTGGGGGCGGTGCTCTATGCCCTCTTCCCCACTCATCCGGAGTTGGCCTTCACCGCCGGCGTCGTCGGGGTAACCCTGGCCGCCGCACTGCAACCGGGGGAGGGCGAGGAATGGCTGGCCGAGACCTGGGGCTTCGCCAAGCTCATCCTGCCCCTGCTGCTCATGGGGGTGCTGGTAGCGGGCTTTCTGCTTGGCCGGCCGGGTCACGAGGGCCTAATCCCCTCGGCATGGGTCGCCGCGGCGGTCGGTGGTAACGGCCTGGGGGCCAACTT
>JAGVUH010000246.1 GCA_019136395.1 Gammaproteobacteria bacterium | reverse complement strand
GAGCGCGGTCCCGGTGGCCTCCGCGCCCGCGGCGGGGGCGGCCCGGCGTTCCCCCCAGCGCGCCAGCAGTAAGGCCGCATAGCGCCTAGGAAAGTAAACCTGGCTTGAGGGTCTAAGGTGGTATCCCTACTGAAACGCGCGTGGAGGAGGATGCCATGGCCCGCATCACGCCCCGACCGCCACCGACGCAAGCGGTGGTGTTAAGCTGCCTGAACCGGTGCTGTCCGGTGTGTGGGGGACCGCTCTGGTTTGCCTATGACAACGCCCGTACGGTCACGACCCTGGAGGTGGTGCTGGGCGTCACGTTGCAAGTGCGGCGCTGTGTGAATCCGGCCTGTGCCTTTTACCACCGGCCGTACCGACCGGAACTGGAAGGACGACTGGCCTTGCCGCATCACGAGTTTGGCCTGGACGTCATCGCCTGGATTGGCGCCCGTCGGTATCAGGAGCATGATACGGTGCCCGAGATTCACCGGGCGTTAAGCAACCGGGGGGTGGTGATAGCCCCGCGCACGGTCGATCACTTGCTGGGGCGCTATGAGGAATTGGTGAGTGTCGTGCTGGCCACCCCGGCGTCCCGGGCGGGCTTGCGCCAGCAGGGCCGGCTGATCCTGGCGGTGGATGGCTTGCAACCGGACAAAGGCCACGAAGTCCTCTGGGTGGTGCGCGAGGTGCTGTCGGGAGACATCCTGCTGGCGCGCAGCCTGTTGGCGTCCGGGCGCGACGACCTGAGCGCGTTATTGCGGACGGCGCTGCTCGGGCTGGAGGGCGTGCCGGTGGTGGGCGTGATCAGCGATGGCCAGCAGGCCATCCGACAGGCGGTGGCCGAAGTGTTGCCGGGGGTCCCGCATCAACTCTGCCAGTTTCATTATCTGCGAGAAGCCGGCCGGCCGATTTGGGAGGCCGATCGGCACGCGCAGAAGGAATTGCGCAAGCGGGTGCGCGGGGTACGCACGATCGAGCGGGAGGTGGAGGACCGCACCGACCCGCCGGCCGAGGTCATCCGGGGGTACTGTGCGGCGGTCCGGGGCGCGCTCGGGGATAGCGGTCAGCCCCCGCTCGACCCCGGGGGTCTGCAACTCCAGCACCGCTTGTCCGTCATTGCCGCCAGCCTCGACCGGGTGGCCCAAAAAGGGGGGGCCCGCGCCGCTGAGCCGCCTCCAGCAGGCCGTGCGGCGGGCCTTGGAGGCGACCGCGCCGCTCTGGCCGGAGGTGGTGATCGGGCAGGGTTGGCTCGCGGAGGCGGCCCAGATTCTGGCCAATCCCGACGGCGCGGACCGCGCCACGGTCGAGGCCCGCTATGCGGTCCTGCTCGCCGATCTTCAGGAGGAGGCCGCTCCCTCGGCGAGCTTGCAGGCGATGGCGGCCCAGTTTGTCAAGGTGACCGCCAGTTACGGCCCGCTGATCTTCACCGGTTACGACGTGGCCGACTTACCCCGCACCAATAATGACTTGGAGCAGATCTTTGGCGGGTTGCGCCATCAACTGCGCCGCATCACGGGACAAAAGAAGGCCCCGGCCAGCTTGGTGGTGTGCGGCGCCACGCGCTTGCCGGCCGCCGTGGCGAGTCAGCTCCACACGTTTACCGCCGCCGAACTGGCATCCGCCGACCTCGATCAGTGGCGGATTGTGCGCACCCGCGGGGAACAACGCCGCTGGCCCCGGGTGTTGGGTCGGCGGTTTCGGCAGGATCCAGAGGCCTATTTGCAGGCCTTGGAAGAACGCTTGATCAAGCTGAGTTTGCCACCCTAGTTTTTTTAGAGCCTGCCGCACGGTCTCCGTGCTGATGTCCTCCACCAGCCCTAACACCACCAGCTCGTCCGCCAGCAGTTGCAAGGTCCAGTGGCAACGACCTTCCGGGGGTTCGCTACACGCCACGCGGATCAACGCCTGTTCGACGTCCCCCTTGATCTTGATCTTGTCCGGCCGTTGCGGTTGCGCGCGGGGGTTGAGGGCGGCGGGGAGTCCCTGGGTCACCAGCCGCTGGCGGACGCGCCCGACCGTGCAGAGGCCGACGCCCAAGGCGGCGACGATCTCCTCGTCGGCATGTTCCGCTCTCGCAGCGGTATCCGCCAACAACAGAATGCGGGCATGGGTGAGCTTGCGGGCTGCGCCCTTGCCGACTGAAACCAA
>JAGVUH010000488.1 GCA_019136395.1 Gammaproteobacteria bacterium | reverse complement strand
GCCGGACGAGGCCGATTTTCAGCGCGCCTATCCGATCTTTCTGGAACTCTATCGGGACAATACTTCCAGGCGCTCCCAGCTCTTCCCCGGCGTCCGCGACGGGCTCGACTGGCTTCAGGCTGCGGGTTACCGGCTGGGCTGCGTCACCAATAAGGCGGCCCAGTTCACCGAGCCCCTGCTGCGGGATCTCGGGGTGCGGGACTTCTTCGAGATCGTCATCAGTGGCGACACCCTGCCGCGCAGCAAGCCGGACCCCTTGCCCCTGCTCCATGCCGCCGCCCATTTCGGCGCCGAGCCGGCGGCGGCCCTGATGATTGGTGACTCCATCAGCGACGTGAAGGCGGCCCGCGCCGCCGGCTTCACCATTTTCTGCATGAGCTACGGCTACAACCACGGCCAGGACATCCGTGATTACCATCCGGATGCGGTCCTCGACTCCCTGACCGAGATTCAGGGTCTGCTGGAGGGAGTTGCTTGACGTCATGACTCCAGAACAATTCAGCAGCCTCGCCGCCCAGGGCTACAACCGCATCCCCCTGATCTGCGAGGTCCTCGCCGATCTCGACACCCCCCTGAGCGCCTATCTTAAGCTGGCCGGTGGACCCTTCTCCTGTCTCTTCGAGTCCGTCCACGGCGGTGAGAAGTGGGGGCGCTATTCCATCCTGGTCCTGCCCAGTCGCACCCGGCTCCAGGTGAACGGGCACCAGGTGCGGGTCTGGAGTGACGGCCGGCTGATCGAGGAGGAAGAGACCCCGGACCCCCTGTCCTGGATCAGCTCCTTCCAGCGCCGCTTCAAGGTCGCCCCGGCCGCCGAGGGCATGCCCCGCTTCGCCGGGGGCCTGGCGGGCTATTTCAGCTACGACACCATTCGCTACATCGAGCCGCGCCTGGCCGCCTGCCCCCAGCCGGACCCCCTGGGCACCCCGGACATCCTGCTCATGGTCGCCGATGAGATCGTCGTCTTCGACAACCTCAGCGGGCGCATGTACCTCATCACCCACCTGGACCCCAGCGCCGGCGAGACCCTGGCCGACGGCGAGGCGCGCCTCCATGCCCTGATCCTGCTCATGCGCCGCGGCGCCCCGCGCCCGCCCCCCGGCCCGGCGCGTCAGGTGAGCGAGGACGACTTCGTCTCCGGTTTCACCGAGGCCGGCTTCAAGGCGGCGGTGGAGCGCATCAAGGACTACATCCTGGCTGGCGACTGCATGCAGGTCGTCCTGTCCCAGCGCCTGTCCATCCCCTTCCAGGCCCGGCCCATCGACCTCTACCGCGCCCTGCGCGGCCTCAACCCCTCGCCCTACATGCATTACATGGACCTGGGGGACTTTCACATCGTCGGCTCCTCGCCGGAGATCCTCACCCGGCTGGAGGACGGGGTGGTCACGGTACGCCCCATCGCCGGCACCCGCCGCCGCGGCACCACCGAGGCCGAGGACCGCGCCTTGGAGGAGGAACTGCTCGCCGATCCCAAGGAACTGGCCGAGCACCTGATGCTCATCGACCTGGGCCGCAACGACGTCGGTCGCGTCGCCCGCATCGGCACCGTCCGCCTCACCGAGCGCATGATCGTCGAGCGCTACTCCCATGTCATGCACATCGTCTCCAACGTCATCGGCGAACTGCGCCCGGGACACGACGCCCTCGATGTGTTGCGCGCCACCTTCCCCGCCGGCACCGTCTCCGGCGCTCCCAAGATCCGCGCCATGGAGATCATCGACGAGCTGGAGCCGGTCAAGCGCGGCATCTACTCCGGCGCCGTCGGCTACCTGTCCTGGAACGGCAACATGGACACTGCCATCGCCATCCGCACCGCCGTCATCAAGGACCGGCAGCTCCACATCCAGGCCGGCGCCGGCATCGTCGCCGATTCGGTGCCCGACCTGGAATGGAAGGAGACCATGAACAAGGGCCGCGCCATCTTCCGTGCCGTTGCCATGGCCGAGGCGGGCATCGAGCGGCTGGGGTGTGTGGCCGATGTCGGCTGAGGTTGGGCCAAATCCTTGATGCGGCAGGCCGGACGTCAGCCCCCCGATCATCTGCTTCCCACCGTCGCCGGACCCTCCCGTGACCCGCGCCCGTCCGCCCCTGGTCATCCTGCTGCTGTCGGTTGTCGGCTTCAGCACCCTCTACGCCCCC
>JAGVUH010000006.1 GCA_019136395.1 Gammaproteobacteria bacterium | reverse complement strand
CACCCTGCACCACGTGCGCCGCCTGCATCGCATCGCCAACCGCCTGCTCGATCTGAGCCTGGCGGCGCTGGCGGATATCGACATCGACCGGGCTTTGGACGTCTTTCGCGAGGAGGGGGAACTGGAGGAGGAGTTCGACGCTGCCATGCGCCATCTCATGACCTTTGTCTTTGAGGATGCCGCGCTCCTGGGGCAGGTCATCGACGTGGTCTTCGCCCTGCGCGCCCTGGTGACCATCGGTGACAAGGCCTCCAACATGGCCGAACAGGTCATCTTCGTCGCCAAGGGCACCGACGTGCGTTATCGCAACAAGGAGATCCTGATCGCGACCCTCAGCCAGGACCTGTCCTACTCCGAGAATACACGAGGCCCGGCATGATCACCGGGGTGACCAATCGCCGGGGGCCACGAATATCTTACGGGTTCAGAATGGCTGTGCCCGACAACCCTTTACCCCTCTTGGGAGTCGCTGACGTCATGAAATTATTAGTACAACAAAAACGTGAGGCCCTGCGGGAGGGCCTGCTGGGGATGGGGGGGATGGTGGTGACCGCCCTGCGCCAGGCCATCGACTGCCTGCGCGGCCGGGATCTGGAACTGGCCCGGGAAATTGTCGCCAACGATAATAAGATCAATCAGTTCCGCCGGTTGGCCGAGCAGCAGGCCCTGGTGGCCCTGGCGGCCTATCAGCCGGCGGGTGACGATTTCCGCGAGATCGGCGCCACCCTGGAGTTGGTCTCCGAACTCGAACGGATGGCCGATCACGCCAAGGATGTGGCCCGGCTGGTGGAAGAAATGGCCGGGCGGGAGATTCCCCCGGCGCCCCTACTTCAGACCTTGGATCTGGCGGAACGGGCCCTGGCCATGCTTGAGGGCATCCTGAAGGCCTATGGCGACCAGGACCCGCAACAGGCCCTGACCCTTGCGGCCCGGGATGACCAGGTGGATGCGGCGGAAAGGGACCTCGTCCGGGACATGGTGGCCCTGATCCAGCAGGACCCCGGCTGCGCCGAGGTGGCGATCCGCCTCCTTTGGGTGGCCCACAACTTCGAGCGGGTCGCGGACCGGGCACTCAACATCGCCGAACAATTGGTGTTCATTGCCACGGGGCAGATCCCAGAACTGGAATAAGCATCCGGGCGACTCTTTACTTCTGCTCCACTTGGCTCTGCCGTGCCCCCCTGCGGCTCCATGACGGAGCCTGCGGGGTGAGGCCGAGGATGCCGTGGTTCCGGTCTGGACGTTGCCCCGTACCTGAGACAAACAGCCCGCTAATGTTCAGCCCCTACCGACTGCTGATCCTTGACGCCGATGGCACCACCATCGATGCCTTCAGCGCCATCGGGCGCGCCTTCGCATATCACGGCATGGACATTGGCGATCTGGGCCGTTTCCAGCGGCGCCACAACCTTCTGAAGTATTTGGGGGGCCTCAAGGAATTCCCGGTTAATCTCGGCCGCCAGATCGGTCGGCGCCGGCGGGCCCGGCTGCTCGATACCCTGACCGAGGTCTATCGCGAGGAAGCGCGGCTGTACCCGGGGCTGTCGGACCTGATCCGCCGCCTGATCGCGCACCCGGGGCTGCGGGTGGGTCTGATCACCCGCAACATCACGCATGAACCCAAAATCACCCTGGGCAAGTTGTTCCGGCGACACGGCATCAAACTGGATGAACTGCACTTCTTCGTCCATGTCCCGCTGAAGCAGACCAAGCTGGAATATTTCCGTGCCATGCGCAACTCCCTGGCGGTCAATCCCGCCAGGGCCTATGCCTGTGGCGACGAGCACAGGGATTATGAGGTGGCCCTGGCCGCCGGCATGCATCCCTTCATGGTTTCCTATGGCTTCGAGGGCTACGAACGGCTGAGGCACAAATTCGCCGTCCCCGCCGAGCTAATCTCCCGCCACCCGGAAGAATTCCGTGCGCGGCTGGAACATGCCTTCGATCTGAACTGATCCGTCCCCGGTCCTCCTCGGGCCCTCACCGGGACCTCGTCATGCCGATCAGGCGAGATCCCCCGGTGTGAAAACCCCCTGGTTTCCTCATGATCAAACCCACCTCCCGGCAATTGCAAAGGCCCATCGCCTTGCTCAAGGCCTTGCGTGACGATGCCATCAGACTCGAACAGGCCCACGCCGAGGAA
>JAGVUH010000609.1 GCA_019136395.1 Gammaproteobacteria bacterium | reverse complement strand
CGCGGTCAACCGCAAGCGGGTACGGCGCCTGATGCGGCGCATGGGCCTCCAGTCAGTGGCGCCCAAGCCCGGCACCTCGCGGCCCGCGCCGGCGCACCCGGTCTATCCCTACCTATTTTTGCTCATGGAAAGGGTGACTCCTCAGGCTGATGCTTTCAGCGTTTAAATCACTGAATAGTATACCCTTTATTTTTTTCGGCGTCCTGTGCTTGCAGGATTTAGGTTAAAACGTGGCTAGCCGCTCCCTGGGGATCATTGCGCCTGTCCTTTCTCCGACCTCCACTGTCGGTCCCATCGTCCAATGGTGGTAGACCGTCACATGACGATCAGAACCCCTGCTGAGTCCGCCCACCGCTGCCTCTGGATATCAGATCCATCCCGGCCCATGACATCCCGCGACAGCACCCTCCTGGCAGAATCGTTCGCCTACCCGCCCGACCAATCCGCTGGACGACCACCGTCAGGGAAGAGAACGGCAATCCGGTCACAAGTCTGTTGCCCCCTTCCCCACCCTGAACTGATCCGTCTCAGGAGATTGAGAATCCGGCACCCCTTCCACTAAGCCCTGCTCCTGGTCCTCCCCTTATGATGGCCAAGCCGTTAGGGCCGTCCCTGCATATGCGCCTGTCTCGACTGATATAGTTGACCCTACCGGGATGCCAGACTGACAATTCTGTCAATCATTGGCATTGCTTTTCATATCCAGCTCAACGATCGGAAAAAACCATGAACCCACCTCCGACCGGTTGATGCCCGATGGACTTGGTAGGGCCTAACCCAACCCCCGCCAAACCCCTCGCCACCGGAGCCACTCATGAAATTTGCTTACACCACTGCTTACAAGTTTCGCAAGGCAACAAAAAAGGGCTTACGGTTTCCCTGTAAGCCCTTGTTTTATCTGGTAGCGGGGGCAGGACTCACGCACTAGAGTACAAAACTTTGTTCGTAGAATTATAGTGTTGGCTTTAACCAGCACTCCTTCTGCCCCTTATGCCCGGTCCGAGCTAGGATATGAGTTTACACCAGACGACACCTCCCTTCATATCGCTTGATTGAACGTCCCTCTTGCATGGGCAGGTCGCAACAGAGCCCCCCGGTCGGCGCGGTCATACCCCCTGCCCAGCTCCCACAGGCATCATCCCTCCCTGGTCATTGACCGGGGGGGCAGGCCCAAAAGGAGGCCCTTTACAAGAGCAGCAGGCAACACCAATCAGCAGCCTCCCTGACGCACCCGGCCCCCTACCCCCCGCTCCCCTCACCTCTAAATCCGATACCCCCGGATCAGCATCAGCAGCGCCACATACCCCTCCATGGCCATGGACACCTCAGTCTCCAGGGAGCGCAAACTGTTCCACTCCTGTGCCGAGATCTGCAGCGCCTCGCACAGCTCCACCCGCCTGGCCAGCTCCCGCAGCCCGGGCGATGCCTCGGCATCCTTGAGAATCCCCTCCCGGCCCGCGCCCTCGACCCACTCCGCCAGTTGCTCACCGGCCAGATAGGACACCGGCACCCCCAGCACCTTGGCGAATTTCGCCAACGTCTGCACCGAGCCCTCGCGCAGACCGGTTTCGATCGCGCTAATCATGACCTGACTGAGGCCCGTGCGCTCCGCCAGCTCCACCTGCGTGATCCCCGCCCGTTTGCGGGCGGTCTTCAATCTGTCGCCGCGAATAGTTGCCACGCTTCACCTCACCCCAGGCATTTGAGCCATTCTTACCAATCATTTTATCACGCAACGTGATTTTTGGCGGCAGCGGGTGATATCTGCCAGGCAGCCACACGGGGCGCTATAATAACACTTGCAATATAACTATTAGTAAGATCAAGCCCCCACCCCCACCCAGCCCGCCCCCCGCCCGAGTCCACCGCCATGCAGCCATCCACCTTCGCCAACAACCTGCGCGTCCAGCGCGTCAAAGCCAACCTCAACCAGGCCCAACTGGCCCAGGCCATCGGCTATGCCCAGAATCAGATCTCCAAGTGGGAGGTCGGCGCCGCCTCACCCCGGGTCAGCCAGCTCCTGCTCATCGCCGATGTCCTGCACTGCACCCCCGCCGACCTGCTGGCCGGCTGCAGCGCCGCCACTGACCCCCGCGCCGCGCCCCCGCCCGCCCCGGCCCAGGGCCGCCGCCCGACCGGCCGCCCCG
>JAGVUH010000547.1 GCA_019136395.1 Gammaproteobacteria bacterium | reverse complement strand
CATCGCCCGGCGCTGCTTCCGCCTCACCGCGGTCACGGGCGACCGCCGGGCACTGCTCCAGCAAGCCCTGGACCTACCCGCCGTCCGCGATGGCGTGCTCCAGGGCGCGTCGATACGGGTCGTACTGCGTGGCCAAGAGACCCCCCCGGAGTCCCACCCAGAGACACCAGAGGGGAGACCTGATGGGAAGCCTGGGGGGACACCAGCGGGGTCAGCCGAAAGGACACCCGAGGGGGCACCCAATGAGACATCTGAGGCGACACCAGCGAAGACTCCAACGGGGACACCAAGGGGGACACCAGAGAGGACAATCGAAGGGACAACCGGGCAAAGGGTCGATGAGATAGCCGAGGCGACAGCCTTTGCCCCGCACGACCTCGTGGCGCTCCAGTCCCTCGCCACCCAGGCCGGCGCCCGGCTGGAGCCGGTACCGCCACGCTTCGAGGATGCCTTCGTCGACCTTCTGGGGGGAGGGCCAGGGGGGACCTCCGGCCTGGCGGCGCGGATGCCCCCGGTGGACCTGGGCTTGGCGGCGGTGGTGGAGTGCCACCACCTGACCCGGCGCTTCGGGTCCTTCACCGCCACGGATGACGTCAGCTTCCAGGTCCGTCCCGGGGAGATCTTCGGCCTGCTCGGCCCCAACGGGGCGGGCAAGTCCACCACCTTCAAGATGCTCTGCGGTCTGCTCAAGCCCAGCGCCGGCGAGGCGCGGGTGGCGGGGCTGGACCTGCGCCGCGCCAGCGGCCAGGCCAAGGGCCGGCTGGGCTACATGGCGCAGAAGTTCTCCCTCTATGGCCTGCTGTCGGTGCGCCAGAACCTGACCTTCTACGCCGGCGTGCAGGGCCTGGCGGGCCGGGACAAGCGCGAGCGGATCGACGAGATGGTCGAGACCTTCCAACTCCAGCCCTTCCTCGACCGGGCCCCGGAGGAGCTGCCCCTGGGCTTCAAGCAACGCCTGGCCCTGGCCTGCGCCCTCATGCACCGCCCGCCGGTGCTCTTTCTCGACGAGCCGACCTCGGGCGTGGACCCTCTCACCCGCAGGGAGTTCTGGACCCACATCAATGGCCTGGTGCGCAAGGGGGTGACCATCCTGGTCACCACCCACTTCATGGACGAGGCCGAATACTGCGACCGCATGGCCCTCATGTACCAGGCACGGATCATCGCCCTCGATACCCCTGACGCCCTCAAGGCGGCAGTGGCCTTGCAGCCGGGTGAGGAACCGACCATGGAGCAGGCCTTCATTCGCCTCATCGAGCGCAGCGATGGACGCGGGGAAGGGACAGCCACCCAACCAAACCCGGCGATTAAGGCGACTCAGGCGAATCAAGAACATTTAGGGCGAGAGACGACGGGGACGAAGCCGACGCCGACGCCGGCGATGCCAGCGATGCCGCTGACCTGCCCTTCCAAGGAACTAAGGAACTGCGGGATGCACGAATCTAAGCAACCAAGGCCAGTCGCGTGAACCCTACCCCCCTTCCAGCGGGCAGCCCCTCAGCATCCCCCTTTTCCGCCCGCAGGCTAATCGCCCTGGTGCGCAAGGAGGGCTTGCAGGTCGTGCGCGACCCCTCGGCCATCCTCATCGCCTTCGTCCTGCCGGTGATCCTGCTGTTTCTCTTCGCCTATGCCGTCTCCCTGGACATCCGCCAGGTGCCCATCGGCCTGGTGCTGACGGCGGAAGATCACCGCGCCCAGTCCCTGGCGGCGGCCTTCGCCGGGACGCGCTACTTCCGGGTCACCCCCGCCCGCGATCCGCGGGAGGTCATCGGCGGCGTCGAGGCCGGCGATCTCGACGGTCTGGTGGTCATCCCCGCCGACTTTGCCCGGCGCCTGGCCGATCCGCGCCTGGGTCCCCTGGTCGAGATCGTCACCGACGGCTCCCAGCCCAACACCGCCAACTTCGTCGCCAACTATGCCCAAGGGGTGGTGACGGGCTGGGCCCAGGGTCAGGGCCTGGCACCCGCCCCACTGGTCGATCTGCGTCCGCGCTTCTGGTTCAACCCCGAGATCGAAAGCCGGCGCTTCCTGGTGCCCGGGGCCATCGGCATCATCATGACCATGATCGGCACCCTGCTCACCGCCCTGGTCCTGGCCCGGGAGTGGGAGCGCGGCACCATGGAGGCCCTGCTTGCCACCCCGGCGCGG
>JAGVUH010000560.1 GCA_019136395.1 Gammaproteobacteria bacterium | reverse complement strand
CCGGGCACCAGCTCGCGCATGGCCGCCAGGGCGTCGGCGGTCAGGGGGCGAACACCCTTGTCCTCGGCGATGCGGTCCAGGGGCTTGCCCTGGGCATCGAGGATGTCCAGGGGCTCGATATAGCGGTCGAAAAAACCCCGCTCCCGGGTGGCGCGGTACTGTTGGAAGCGTATCAGGGCGATCTCGTCCAGCTCCCGCCGGTCCAGCCGATGCTTGCGCGCCACGTTCCCCGCCGCGGCGAGCATGGACTGGCCGGTGGCGGGATCGAAACCGAAGCTGTCCCAGACGTCGCTGATGACCTCGGTGCGCCGGTAGGCACGCCGCTCCGGAAAGACGCCGGCTGGGGAGTCACTGGTGCGATCGAAGGTGAGGACGCCGGCCACCCCGCAGCTACCGGCCTGGACCTCCGCGGCCCCGACCAGGACCGCGCGCAGGCCGGTCGCGCAGGCCTGCTCCACGTGGCAGCCGGGGGCCTCCCCGGCGAACTGGCCGATATTGACCTGCGCCAGGGCGGTCGTCTGCCAGGCGGGAAAGTAGCTGCTGCCCCAGGCCCCGTAGGGGATGCGCACCTGGGGATAACTCGATGCGGGATTTGCCAACGCCCTGCCTCGCGATAGAGAGAATTCGTCCCACGCATGCCAATCGGGAGTTATGGTAGCGCCTGTCCTCCCGCCTCACCAGGTTAACGATCGGTACCTGTTCACACCCCTGCCGCCAGAGCTGGCATGGATAGCGCGAGCCCTCCCGGGGCGCGAGGGGTCTGAACACCTAGCTCCACGTCCATCCCAGAAGGAGATGAAAATGAAATTTTCACTAATGCTTGCCGTCACTGTGATCCTCGGTCTCTGCGCTCAGGCACGGGCCAACGACTCCTCCGCCGAACTGGCCGCGGGCGGCCTGGTGCTGACCAAGAACGAGGCGATTGAGTTGCGCTCCGAGGACCTGTACCTCTCGGCGGAGGCGGTGCGGGTGATCTACCGCTTCGTCAATACCGCCCCCCAGGATGTGGCCGTGACGGTGGCGTTTCCGATGCCGGATATCAGCATAGAGAATCCGTTCAGTGACAACCTTTCCATACCGACAGACAGCGAGACCAACTTTCTTGGCTTCAAGACCCTGGTCGACGGCCAGCCGGTCACGGCCCAACTGGAGCAGAAAGTCATCAAGCATGGCCAAGACCAGACCGCGTTGTTGCGCGAACTCGGCATTCCGCTGGCGCCGCATTTGCCAGCCACCGCCCAAGCGCTTGATCGCCTACCGCCAGCGGCCCAGGATCAATTGCTGCGGTTGGGTCTGGCGGTGAACGATGACTACGATGCCGGCAAGGGGATGGAGCATCACCTTGCCGCCGCCTGGACCTTGAAGTCCACCTATTACTGGACCCAGACGTTTCCGGCCGGACGAGAAATCACGGTCGAGCATTCCTATCAGCCCGCCGTCGGCGTCTCCGTCGGCACCCTCTGGGGCACGCGGGAATGGCCTCAAGACCCCGAATATCCCGCGGAGAGGCGCCATTACTGCGTGGACGATGCGTTCGTCGCCGCCGTGGAGCGCGCACGCCGTCCCGGCGACTTTGCGCCGCCGTTCCACGAATACCGCCTTGAATACATCCTCACGACCGGCGCCAACTGGAAGGGCCCGATCAAGGATTTTCGCCTGGTGGTCGACAAGGGTGCCCCAGCCAACCTCGTGAGTTTTTGTGGCGAAGGGGTGCGCAAGATCGGACCCACAGCCTTCGAGGTTCGCTACCGTGACTACACGCCGCAGCGTGACCTTTCGGTTTTGATCCTGGTGCGGCATCCCCGGTAGTGATCAGGCGGTTACCAGGACACCGCTAGCACTCCGCTCGTGCAACATTCTGTTTGTACCTCCACAGGGAGCAGGACCTTGGGTTCTTTGTATATATATCTGTAAGTTATAGCGGCTGACTATGAAAATAGCGGGGGTAGGACCAGAAGGAACGGGGGTCAGGAAGGGGAGGCCATAGAAGCAGATTATGGGCACATAGAAAATATCAGTGCAAATGTCGGATTTCGTCGGATCTTGTCGGAATTTATGTCTTAAATTCGGGGAAGGAAGGTGATATACAAGGCAAATAATCTCTCTGCTTAGCTTAGGGATGAGAGATGGGTGCATTGGTGCCCATTTCTCTAGATCAAGGTGCGCGGACCATTGATATAATAATTTGAAAAGGGGGGTATTATGGGTTGGCTGACGATTATTTCGCTTGTGTTCGCATCAGTTATCGCCGCATTGTTTTTATTCTGGGCTTTGTTTGTTTTCGCTTTAAACTGGGCTGCCGATAAGGAAAGTGGAAACGAAGATGAAATTTAACCCGCCTCCTAAAGGATCACTAAAACCTACTGGCTGACAACGAGAAGGGCTTTGTCTTCCTGATCCGTGACATCAAGAGTTGCGCGATGCGCTGATGACCCTAGGCTCCGATGGTGTCCGGGCTGGCATGGCCACAATAGCGTCTATCAATTCGGCAGTGCCGGGGACCACAAGCGTGCGGGCTGAGCCTTGGGGCATGGTATGGGTTAGATTGAGCTGATCATTGTGAGGAGCCAAACATGGTCGCTTTCCGCATCAAGGCTCACATCACACCTAACCAGCCGC
>JAGVUH010000295.1 GCA_019136395.1 Gammaproteobacteria bacterium | reverse complement strand
TCGCGCAACACTTCGGGATGGCGCTCCGCCACCCTGAACAAGGTTTGCGCCGCACCACTCGGATGGCGCCGGCCTTGCTCCCATTCCTGCAAGGTGCGCACGGAAACGCCGAGCAGCTTGGCGAACTGAGATTGGGACAGACCGGTTTTCTGGCGCGCGACCGTGGCCGACGAATACACCAGTTTTCCTTCTCCGGCCTTCATCTGCCGGATGGACGCCAGGAGTTTTTCACCAAGCTCTTCGCCGGTGATGACATCGTCATTGTTCATCAACGAGTTCCTCGCGAATGGCCTTGAGAAGGTGCGCCGGGATGTTGCCGCGTTCCGCCTTGGCATAAATTACCAGCAAGTAGATCAGTCCATTCTCAAGTTTGTTTTAGTAAATCAATCGCGTACCGCTGCGCTTACCCATGCCGGGACGTGCCCAGCGGATCTTGCGGCATCCGCCACTACCCGGGATGACATCACCAACCAACGGGTTGGCTGCCAACCAGGCGCAGAATTCCCCGCGCTCTTCCTCGGACCAGATCGAGCGAGCATCAGCCGTGAACAGCGGTGTTTCGATGATCGAGTGCATAGCTTAATCCTACGTCTATGACGTATAAGAGACAAGGACGTATCCTTTTGCTTATATCCCTGCACAGGCGTGGTTGATCTGGTTATCTGTTTGACTGAGCAGTATGTGCCTCAGAAAACGCCTTCCTACTGTGTGTAACCACTGATTGAGCCTTTTGCCGTTTCACAACCGCAGGCTCACCCGCACCAGGCCGGGCTCGTCGACGATGGGGCCCTGGGTAAAGCCCAGGATCTTGCATAGCTTGAGCATGGGCCGGTTCTCCCTGAGCACCTCGCCGTGGACCTCCTCCAGGCCACGACGCTGGGCATAGTCGAGCAGACGGCGCAGCAAGAGGATGCCCAGGCCCATGCCGGTCATCTCCCGATTGATGACGATGGCGAATTCGGCGCGAGTGAGACCGGGTTCGGCATTGAGGCTGGCGACCCCATGGATGGGTCGGGTGCCGGCTGGTCCGGGTTCGGTGAGGACCAGGGCCATCTCACGGTCATAGTCAAGCTGGCAGAAGCGCGCGGCGGTGATGTGATCCAGCGTCCGACGGGGGACGAAGAAGCGCATCCGACTCTCCTCCGGGTCCAGCCGACCAAAATGGGCCTGGAGGGCGGGCTCGTCCTCGGACTGAATGGGGCGTAGCCAGAGTTGGCGACCGTCGGGAAGTGGTACCTCTTCCTCCAGTTCCCGGGGGTAAGGACGAATGGCCAGGCGCTCGTCCCCTGCGGGGATACTCCGGTCATCCCCCAGCCCGTTCGCTGAGTAGAGGTCCCTTGACCCGTCGGACCCTGGACGGGGAAAGATCGGGGAACAGGGTCGGAGCTCAGTCTGGGGACTGGGCCTGCTATTGGGCTCGGGACTGAAATTGGGATAGAGATCGGTACTGAGCTCGGGACGGGGCTTGAGACTGGACCCGGGACCAGGACCGGGTCGCAAACGGATGCGGGCATCCAGGGCCAGGATGCCGTCGGCATCCGCCAGCAGGGGATTGACGTCGAGCTCGACGATCTCGGGGACCTCCACCACCAGGGACGAGAGCCGCACCAAGGCCAGGGCGATCGCCTCCAGATCGGCGCACGGCAAGCCGGCCCCACCGCGCAGGCGGGCATGGACCCGGGTCTCCTCCAGCATCGCCATGGCCAGGCGCAGATTGAGCGGGGGGAGACCCAGGGCCCGGTCCCGCAACACCTCCGCGCCACTGCCACCCTGACCGATCAGCAGCACGGGGCCAAATTGCGGGTCTTCGCTGAGGCCGAGGATCAACTCGCACGCCGCCGGCCGGCGCGCCATGGCCTGGACCGAAAAGCCGTCAAGGCGCGCCGCGGGGTGGGACTGGCGGACCCGGTCGAGCATGGCCAGGGCGGCAGCCTCTACCGCCTCAGCACCCGTCAGTTCCAGGGCCACGCAGCCCGCGCGGCGTTTATGCGGGACGCCGTGGCCAGGCGCCCCGCCTCCGCGGGTGAGGTGGCAACCCGGGTGGGGATCACCGGGATACCGCAGGCGCTGAGCACTGCCTTGGCCTCCGGCTCGGTCAGCCATTCCCGGCCCGCCTCACGGGCATAGCTCAAAAGGGGCCGGATGGCCGCCAGATCCGGTCGGCAATCCGCCGGGAGGGCAGGGGGCGTCTCCATGAGTTCGGCCTGGGCGCGGTGGAAGGCGACCAGGTGCATGAAGGCGCGGACGGCCCGTTCCGGGGTGTCATAACTGGGCATTTGGCTGGCGGCGAGGAGCCGGCGGGCCTTACTCACACTGACGCCGCCCATCCAGCTCGCCAGCAGGGTGGGTGTTCCCCCGCTACCCCAGGGACCGGGCTTAGCGCTCGTCGCCACGGCGGCAACCAAGGCCCGGGCGCAGGCGGTCGCCCGGATGCCGGCGCTGGGGCTGTGCAGGGCCAGGACCGCATCCACTCCCGGAGCGGTGCGCAGCACGTTCAAGGCGCGGGCATAGCGCTGGCCATCCGCGTCGCCCAACAGGTCGATGGGATTGGCCCGGGACCAACCGGCGGGCAGGACCTCATCCAGCGCCGCCCGGGTAGCATCACTCAGTTCCGCCAGCCGGCCGCCATTGTCCAGCAGGGCATCGGTCGCCAGCACGCCCGCGCCGCCACTGTTGGTGAGGATGACCAAGCGGTCCCCCCGGGGCGGGCGGGTCAGGGCCAGGGTGGTCACGGCATCGAACAGTTCCTGTAGGCTGTGCACGCGCAGCAGACCGGCGCGACGAAAGGCGGCGTCCTGGACGGCATCGCTCCCGGCCAGGGCGCCGGTGTGAGAGAGGACCGCCTGCGCCCCGGCCGGGGTGTGGCCGGCCTTGACCAGGATGACGGGCTTGAGCCGGGCGGCGGCGCGGGCGGCGGAGAGGAATTTACGCGCCGGCCCCAGGCTTTCGATGAACAGCAGGATGGCGCTGACCCCGCCATCGAGGGCCAGGTGGTCGAGCAGATCACCAAAATCCAGGTCCACCATGTCGCCGAGGGAAACCAGATGGGAGAAGCCGATCCCCCGCGCCAAGGCCCAGTCGAGCACCGTGGC
>JAGVUH010000629.1 GCA_019136395.1 Gammaproteobacteria bacterium | reverse complement strand
CTGACAAGCCCATCACCTCCGGCACGTTGCGCCCCGTCTGCCCCGGCAGTCGCAACAACGGCGGCTTTATCCTCGCCGCTCTCCAACAGGAAGGATTGGTGAAGCCGATCCCGGACGTACCCCATGGCATGATGCCGGTAGAGTCCTCGGCTTATCTGGCGGAGATGACCACGCTGATCCAGCAGGGAGTGGCTATCCAGATCCCCGAGCCGGTCAATCAGCGCAGTGTGCCGCTGACCAAACGCGCCACATCTAAGCGGGGCAAGCCCGCATGAGAAGCGCACCGTTCTTCTCCGGCCCTCACGCCATCCTCATCCTCTTCATTGCCACCCTCGTCCTGGGGAGACTCGGCTCACCCCTCTCGCTCGTCACCCTCGGCTTGATGCTCCAGAAGGTCCATTTTGGCCTGGCCATCTTCCTGGTCGGCCTGGGCTTGAGTACCGTCTTCGTCCATCGCTAGCCAGCCTTTCCGGCTGGTTCCCTTTCCATCGGGTTAATTCAACATCCCCTCACCGGGGGAGGTTGGCCTGTGCCCGTCATTTGAGGTTCATCATGCAACGTACCCTGATCCCTGAATCCCAACGCATCGCACATACCGCGCAATTGTTCGGTGTTCACTTCCCCTTGCGCCTGGAGCCCACCGTCTATGCCATCGCCGGCAACCTCAGTGCCGATTACACCGGCGGCTACTGGCACTTCTACGCTCTGGACAACCACGCCTTCTATATGGCCCCCAGCGCCGATCGTCCCTTCCGCCTGATCAGCCCCAACGGCTACCAGGGGGACCTGTCCCCGGATGCCTTTGGGGTCACGATCTGCCTCTTTGCCTACTCGAACCTTTGCTTCGGCACCAACCAGGAATTTCGGGAAATCTGCGCCGAGCAGTTCCATGGCCTCCGTCGCTACGCCTTAACCCATCCCGAAGCAGCGGCAATCCTGGCCGCGATTGATTGACATTCATCCCCCCGGGCATCCTCACCCGATGGCTGGGGTTCCTTTTAGGAGACTCTGAAAATGCAACTCGCCCTTACCTTGGAACCGGACACCCTCCGGCGTAAGCATCTGCCGCCGACCGAACGGGACTTGATCGACCGCGCCATTCGCTGTCTGGAAGAACGCTACCAGGTCAACAAGGAAGTCTTGACCAGCCCGGACCTGACGCGGGACTACCTCAAGCTGCGCCTGGACGGCCTGCCCTATGAAGTCTTCGCCCTAGTCCTGTTGGATAACCGCCACGGTGTCCTCCGCTACCTGGAACTCTTCCGGGGCACCATCGACGGGGCCAGCGTGCCCATCCGGGAAGTGGTCCGCACGGTGATGGAGCACAATGCCGCCGCCGTGATCCTGGCCCACAACCACCCCTCGGGGGTCACGGAGCCCAGCCAGGCGGATATCCGCATTACCCAACGCATCAAGGATGCCCTGGCCCTGATCGAGGTGCGGGTCCTCGATCACCTCATCGTTGGCCAAGGAACGGGGGTGTCACTGGCGGAGCGCGGATTGCTCTAGCCGCCGCTGCCGGGTTCAGCTCCCCGCTGGCCCGGCAAAAAGTTTCAAAACAGCCGTGCCGTCCGTGCCTTCGCCATTTTTTTATTTGATTCATGGTGTTAGGCGGCACGGCAGAGGGTGGAAATGGCACGGGTGGCACAGAGGACACCGGCAGCATGGCCGTGCCAATGAATATCATTTAATATCAATAAGATAGACATTCGGCACGGCTGGAACGGCAAATAAGGGGCCGGAGTGCAATAGTTCCCGGTACCCCTACTCCCTTGTGGTATAAAGCCGCTGCATTTGTACGTATAAATAACGCATAGGTACCGACGATGAATGAGATTGACCAGATAAGTAAGGAAGACAATGTACTAGGAACGCCGGAGGGTGATGAAAAATGACGGGCAGTAGAACCCATGCCGGCCCATGGATCGGAATCGCTCCAGACCGAGCACAATAGGCAAGAATTGATCACAGTGGGTGATAACGCAAATATTGACAAGTGGCATGGGCGCATTGAGGCAGCATGGGGAAAAACAATCGAAAACTTTGTGAACTTGGGGCGATTGCTCAATCAAGCAAAAGCAGAGTTGGGCGGAAACTATAAAGAATTGGAAAAACGACTTTCTATCGATTCAAGTTTAATATCGATTTT
>JAGVUH010000314.1 GCA_019136395.1 Gammaproteobacteria bacterium | reverse complement strand
GGCCGCGAAAGAGCGGTTCGTTGCCTTCGAAGAGTTCCTTCAGGGTATCGACGAACAGGCTCTTGCCAAAGCGGCGCGGACGGGAGAGGAAATAGGCCTTACCCGTCTCCGCCAACGCCAGGGCGTGGGCGGTCTTGTCCACGTAAGCATATCCCTCCGCGATAATCTGGCGGAAGGTCTGGATCCCGATGGGGAGTTTGCGGGGGCGGTCAGGCATGGTGGCGGGTGTTACTCATCAGCGGGGTGTCGAGAGTATAGCCCAGGCCCTTGGGTAGCTGGCCTTAAGGCTGTTACTCGCCGCGCTGACGGAACCCAAGCTAGCCCTTCATCAAATACTCCGCGCCCGCGGCTGACGAAATCGATGCGCTCGGCCATGGATACCCTGCATCTCGATCGCCTGGTGGTCATCTATCCCGGGGAGCGCCAACTGGCTCTTGCGGAGCAAATTCAGTCGCTTGGCCTAACGGACCTAGTCAAGAACGCAGGCGAGTTCGCCTAGGGATTCACCCTCGGCGGGCCCAAAAAAAGGACATTTCGCGAAACAAAGCCATTTACTCGGGGCGCAAAAAAAGGGCGTTTTGCGAAACAAACCCATTTGGCCGGAGCACGGAAAAGGTCGTTTTGCGAAACACCCCCCCCGGGGCCGCGCCCCGCCCCTGTAGGCGCAGAAACTCGTACAGCTATGTCCTGGAACCGGCACCGGTGGCCGGAGTTTCTTAGGAAACCCATTTAGCCCTTGCTCCAGTTCACCCTCGCGGCACGGCCGTGAGCCGCAGGTCTGGGCCGATTTGCCGCAGCTCCTGAATCTCCAGGGCCAGACGGTCGTTCATCCGGTCCAGACCAGCAAGATGGAAAAGACCACGCCCGGCGTCGCCCATGAGGTGGGGGGCGAGGTAGAGCACCAACTCATCGACCAGGCCGGCCTGGAGGGCGCTGCCGGCGAGGGTGGCGCCGGCCTCGATCAGGACCTCGTTGATCTCCATGCGCGCGAGGTAGCGCAGCAGGGTCTCGAGGTCCAGGCCACCGGGACCGGGCGGGACCCGGAGGATGCCGGCGCCGGCGGCCTCCAGCGCGGCGGCCTGCCTGGCATCCTGGCTGGGAGGAGGTCCGCCGTCGTCCAGGGCCCGATCCCGCGCCGGGGCGCGATCCGGTTCCGGGCTTTCTGGGGCGCGGCCCTCGGCCTCCGGGTCCAGGCAGGCGATGAGGGTCTGCCCCGGCAGGCTCAGCAACCGCGCCGTGGGCGGGGTGCGCAGGTGGCTGTCGACCACCACCCGCAGGGGCTGGCGCACTGTGCCGTCCGGCCCGACCCCCGGCAGGTCAGCCGGACTGAGGCGCACATTCAGGGAGGGATCATCCGCCAGCAGGGTGCCGACGCCGGTGAGAATGGCGGAGCTGCGGGCGCGCAGGAATTGCACGTCCCGCCTGGCCGCCGCGGAGGTGATCCACTGGCTCTCGCCGCTGGCCATGGCGGTGCGGCCGTCCAGGCTCGCCGCCAGCTTGACGCGAACATGGGGCAAGCCCCGTTCCATGCGCTTGATAAAGCCAGGGTTGAGGCGGCGCGCCTCCGTTTCCAGCAGGCCCTGTTCCACCGCCACTCCCCCGGCGCGCAGCCGGTCCAGGCCAGAGCCGGCGACCAGAGGATTGGGGTCGGTCATGGCCACCACCACCCGCGCCACCCCGGCCGCCAGCAGGGCCTCGGTACAGGGCGGCGTCCGGCCGTGATGACAGCAGGGTTCCAGGCTGACATAGGCGGTGGCGCCGCGCGCCGCGTCCCCCGCCGCCGCTAGGGCGAGGGGTTCCGCATGGGGGCTGCCGGCGCGCTGGTGCCAGCCCTCCCCCACCACCACGCCCTCCTTGACGATGACGCAGCCGACCCGGGGATTGGGCTCAGTAGTGAACAAGCCCTGGGATGCCAGGCGGATGGCACGGGCCATGTGGACACGATCGGCAATCCGGTCGCTGGGGAAGGCGGGGTTAATCATCTCAGGTCGACTGGCCCAGGCTTGGGAGGGATCAAGCGGGTGGCACCGTGTAGACGTCCCTCTGGGCTTGACGACCGCCTCGCGGCGGTCAAGAACCCCGCCAGTCGCCAGCCGACCCCGCGCCCACCGCACCAACACCGGATAGGCATCGGGTCGGCATTGATCAT
>JAGVUH010000170.1 GCA_019136395.1 Gammaproteobacteria bacterium | reverse complement strand
CGGCGTTGCCTTCCTCAAGGCCTTCAACGAAGGGCGCATGAAGGTCACCGCCAGCAAGGTGGTGTGCGTGGGTGGTGGCGACACCTCCATCGACGTCGTCTCCGTGGCGCGCCGCATCGGCCACATCGAGAACGCCAAGCCCTCCGACCTGCCGGAGACCGTCATTCATGACGGTTACGTCGCCCATGACGCCGCCGTCACCGCCAAGGCCCAGGGGGCCGAGGTCACCCTGACCTCCCTCTTCCCCCGCACGAAGATGACCGCCTCCGAGCACGAGGTCCATGATGCCCTGACCGAAGGCGTCACTATCCTGGATGGTGTCATGCCCGTCGCCCTGATCAAGGGGCCGGATGGCCGCGCCACAGGCCTCAAGGTCTGCGATTGCACCATGGACGGTATGCGTCCCATCCCCGTCGAGGGGACCGAGCGCGTCATCGAGGCCGACCTGATCGTCTCCGCCATCGGTCAGGGGGGCGATCTCACCGGCCTGGAGAGCCTGGACAATGGTCGCGGCCTGATCAACGCCGACAAATTCCACCAGGTGCCAAACAAGCCCGGCCACTTTGTCGCCGGAGACATCATCCGCCCGCACCTGCTGACCACCGCCATCGGCCAGGCCTCGGTGGCCGCCGACTCCATCGACGAGTACCTGCGCCAGGAAGAGTTCAGCCGTCGGCCCAAGGTCGATGTCCACCACTTCGACCTGTTGCGCAAGATGGAGGAGGCTCACCTGGCCCCCGAGAAGTTCGATCCGGCCGAGCGGGGCGACATGCGCGGGACCTCCGGCGGCAATTGGGCGATCCACAACTACGAGGACCGTTCCGGCGCCGAGATCATCCCTCACGACGAGCTCTTCCTCGGCCACTTCGGTTACCACGCCCGCAATCTACGCAAGGAAGAGGTGCCGACGGCCGAGGATGTCCTGGGTCACTTCAAGGAGCGCGTCATCGGACTGTCGGAGAAGGAGGCCATCGACGAGGCCAAGCGCTGCATGAGCTGCGGCATGTGCTTCGAGTGTGACAACTGCGTCATCTTCTGCCCTCAGGACGCCGTTTACCGCGTCGAGAAGGGCAAGAACACCACCGGACGCTACGTCGCCACCGACTACACGCGCTGTATCGGCTGTCATATCTGCGCCGATGTCTGCCCCACCGGCTACATCAAGATGGGGCTTGGCGAGTAATCATCCGGGAGAAGACGATGGCAAGTGCCCTTGTCACAGGCGGCCGCGTCCTCCTCGGACTGGCCGGGGCCTTCTTGGCCCTGGCGGTCCAGGCCGGCGGGAGCAATTTCGTGATCCCTGGATCCCAGGCCGCGCAGGCGCAAAGCTGCGTGGAGCCGACCGATTTCATGCGCCGCAATCACATGGAGGTGATCAAGCACCAGCGCGACGCGACGGTCCATGAAGGCATTCGCTCCACCAAGCACAGCCTGGCGGGATGCATTGCCTGCCACGTGGCCCCAGGCCCGACCGGGCAGCCGGTGCCCGTCAACGATGAGCGGCAGTTCTGCGGCGCCTGCCATGAGTTCGCGGCGGTGCGGCTGAACTGTTTTGACTGCCATGCCACCATCCCCGTCGCGGGCCCCGCCGGCCAGGGCGGTGGTGGCGCGGCGCAGGCCCCGAGCGTGGCCCCGGGTACCTGGCTGCCGCCTGGTCATCCCCAGCCGACAGTCCGCTGAGAAGGCGAACGACATGAACAATCCCAGCGAAGCGATCGATCAGGGCCGCCGTGGCTTCATGCGGTCCGCCGCGGGGGTGGCGACCATCACCCTTGCCCCCGGCGTCCTGCTCCACACCCTCGCCAGTGCCGCGCCCGCCGGCCCGGCAGCGGGGCAACCCAGAGCCGAGCCCGTGACGGACAAGGTTCGTTACGGCATGCTCATCGACACTACCAAGTGTGCTGAGGGCTGCACCGCCTGCATCTCCGCCTGTAACCGGGAGAATGGCCTGGACCTCCAGACCATGCCCGAGGGGGCGGACCCCGCCCTCTGGGACCGGCAGGAGGCCCGCTGGATTCGCAAGGTCAAGGTCCAGGACAACCTGACCGGCAAGGTCAGCAATCTGCCGCTGATGTGTCAGCACTGCGAGCACCCCCCCTGCGTGGATGTCTGCCCCACCGGTGCCTCCTTCAAACGGGCCGACGGCATCGTCATGGTCGATCGGCATCTGTGCATCGGCTGCCGCTATTGCATGATGGCCTGCCCCTACAAGGCGCGGTCCTTCATCCACACCAATGTCGAGGTGAAGCTGACCCTGGCCCCCCGGGGCAAGGGCTGCGTCGAGAGTTGCAACCTCTGCGTCCATCGCCGGGATAACGGCCAGGCCTCCACCGCCTGCGCCGATGCCTGCGCCGCCGCGGGTCATGGCGCCATCCTCTTCGGCGACCTCAGGGATCCGGCCAGTCCGCTGAGCCAGGCGTTGGCCAAGCTGCCCAGCCGGCAACTCCGGGAAAATCTCGCCCTGAACACGGGCGTGCGTTACGCGGGCGTCTGACCCGGGGGGACACTGGACATGAAGCGAATCGTCTACCGCGAATGGCACCTGGCCCCCCAGCGTTACTGGGGCCTGCTGGCGCTCCTGGCGAGCGTGGCCGGTATCGGCGGCCTGGCCTTCTGGTACATGGAGCACCAGGGCCACTGGGTCACCGGCATGACCAACGAGATCGTCTGGGGCACGCCGCACCTCTTTGCCATCTTCCTCATCGTCGCCGCCTCCGGGGCCCTCAACCTCGCCAGTATCGGTACCGTCTTCGGCAAGACGCCCTACCAGCCCCTGGGACGCTTCTCCGGCCTGCTGGCGGTCGCCCTGCTCATCGGTGGCTTGCTGGTGCTGGTGCTGGACCTGGGTCGTCCGGACCGGCTGATCGTGGCCATGACCAGCTACAACTTCCGGTCGATCTTCGCCTGGAACGTGTTGCTCTACTCGGGCTTCGTCGCCATCGTCGTCGCCTACCTGGTGACCATGATGGATCGGCGTCTCAAGGCTTATTACAAGACCGCCGGCACCCTGGCCTTCACCTGGCGCCTGCTGCTGACCACGGGCACGGGTTCCATCTTCGGCTTCATCGTCGCCCGCCAGGCCTTCGACACCGCGGTGCTGGCGCCCATGTTCATCGTCATGTCCTTCCTCTACGGCCTGGCGGTCTTCATCCTGGTCCTGATGTTCGCCTGCGCCCAGGATGACCGGCCCATCGGGGCCTATCTCCTCAACCGCCTCAAGGGGTTGATGGCCATCTTCATCGCTGGGGTCCTGCTGTTCATCCTCATCTACTTCCTGACCAAGCTCTACGGCGCCAAGAATTATGACCTGGTTAATTATTACCTGGTCAGCGGGGGCCGCTACACCGTCGCCTTCTGGTTTGGCTGGGTATTCCTGGGCCTGCTGGCGCCCTTCGGCATCATCCTGCATCCGGTGCTGGGGCGGGACCGGCGCTGGCTGGCCGGGGCCAGCGCCCTGGTGATCCTGGGGGGAATGGCGAGCCTCTACGTCATCGTCATCGGCGGCCAGGCCTTCCCCATGAGCCTCTTCCCCGACAAGACCCTGCTCGAATCCGGATTCCACGATGGGGTGGGTGGGCAGATCTCCGCCTATGCCCCGTCCCTTCCGGAATTCCTCCGGGGTGGCCGTGGCCATGCTCATCACCGCGGTGGGGTTGCGGGCCCTGCAGTTCCTCCCCGAGTCCCTGGCCGACAAGGAGATCGACCCGCACGCCGCGGTCAAGGCCTGAACCTGGTCCAACTGTATTCGTTCAGCCCCCTCGCGCCCGAGGCGGGTCGCGGCGGCACAAGTCCCCGACCCTCTTGCTCCCTCCCCCCTGGCGGGGGAGGGATGGGGAGAGGGGGGTTGAACGGGTACGTCAAATTCCCCCCGCGCGGGGATGGCGCTCGTGGGTGCCATCCCCGTTACCGTCTTTAGGGA
Source organism: Gammaproteobacteria bacterium (assembly GCA_019136395.1). The sequence continues at coordinate 16,005 of JAGVUH010000170.1, read as the reverse complement.
CCTGAAATCCGTAGCGCATGTCCCGCCTCTACATCTCCGCCACCCACAAGTCTTCCGGCAAGACGACCCTGACCATAGGGCTGTGCCGGGAGTTGACCCGTCGGGGCTACCGGGTGCGCCCCTTCAAGAAGGGCCCGGACTATATCGATCCCCTCTGGCTGGGCCAGGCCGCCGGGCGCCCCTGTCTGAATCTGGATTTCAACACCATGGAGCCGGCGGAGATCCAGACCACCTTTGCCCGGGGCATGGTGGGGGTCGACCTGGGCCTCATCGAGGGGAATGTCGGCCTCTTCGATGCCACCGATCTCAACGGCAGCAACAGCAACGCCGAACTGGCCAAGCTGTTACGGGCACCGGTCGTCCTGCTGGTGGACGTCCAGGGCATGAGTCGTGGGCTGGCGCCGCTCTTGCTGGGTTACCTGGCCTTCGACCCGGCCCTGACCATCGCCGGTCTCATCCTCAATAAGGTCGGCGGCAGTCGGCACGAGACCAACCTGCGCCGGGTGGTGGAACACTACACCGACCTGCCCCTGCTGGGGGCCATCCACCGGGAGTCCCGGCCCCGGATCGAGGAACGCCATCTGGGGCTGATGCCCAGTACCGAGAGTGGCGAGGCCGAGGAGCAGATCGAGGACATTCGCCGTCTGGTCGCCCGTCAGGTGGACCTGGATCGGCTCCTGGTCATCGCGGCGGCCAACCCGCCCCTGCCGCCGCTTCCGGCCGCTGGCCCTTGTGCGCCCTTGGCGTCGGCTACGGCCGATGACCCCTCTCCACCGCTGGCGGCGGACTCGACCACCGCCCTGACGGCTTCCAGCCCTGGGGTGGCAGGACCCGGGGTTTTAGGGGTGCCAGGTGTGACCGGGGCGCCGGGAGAACGGGTCCGTATCGGGATTGCCCGGGACGAGGCTTTCGGCTTCTACTACCCCGATGACCTGGAGGCACTCCAAGCCGCCGGGGCGGAGCTCATCCCCTTCAGCCCGGTGCGTGATTCGGAGCTACCCCCGGTGGCGGGGCTCTTCATCGGCGGCGGTTTCCCCGAATACCGCATGCACGCCCTGTCCGCCAATTCCGGCATGCGCGCCGCGGTGAAGGCCTTTATCGAGGCTGGCGGTCCGGTCTACGCCGAATGCGGGGGGCTCATGTACCTCTGTCGGGGTCTGCGCTGGGGCGAGGACTATGTGCCGCTGTGCGGGGTCCTGGACGCCGACGTGGCCATGCACGAGCGCCCGCAGGGGCGGGGTTATATCCGGCTGCGGGAACTGGCGACCTTCCCCTGGCCCCGCCGCCCTGATCAGGAGGAGGAGATCCGCGCCCACGAGTTCCACCATTCCGCCATCGTCGCGCCGGACCCGAACTGGGTCTATGGCTATGAGGTCTTGCGGGGAAGTGGCGTGGATGGCCGTCACGACGGCATCCTCTACAAGAACCTGGTGGCCAGTTACGCCCATCTGCGCCATGTGGGGGGCGTTGACTGGCCGGCACGCTTCGTCGCCCAGGTGCGGCGCTGTGTCGCCCGCAACAGGCTCAGTCTGGGCTGAGCCGAAGCGAAAACCGGGGGACGGCCGGTATAGAATGCCTACCCGCAACGCCATCGGGAATGCCGCCCGCGGCGGATCACGGCCTCTACCACACCGGGAAGGCCGCCTGCGGCGGATCACGGCCCAGGTGGGGTCCTGTCTCCCGCAACTAGCCCGGTCAGGCCTGACGACTCCTGACCGCGCACTTGCGCCGCGGTTGGGCCGGGGGGAACCGCAAAGGCCGATGATTGATCGGCGATGTCAATAACAAACGATCATGGCAGTCAACCCGCCAGCCCCATCCCGGACCCTGGCGGGTACTGCTCAGTCAAGAGGACGAGGCAATGTTCAAACTTACCCCTGCCGCTGTGACGCAAGTCGAGGAGGCCGCCCGCCAGGGGGGCACCAAGGGGCTGGCCCTGCGCCTGGCGGCCCAGCAAAAGGCTGATGGAAGCATCGACTACCGCATGGGCTTCGATGAGGGCAGCGAAGACGACATCCGGCTGGACTGTGATGGCGTCCCGGTAGTGATGGCGCCGGAATATGTCCCCCTGCTCGATCAGGCAACCCTCGACTATGTCGAACTGGAGCCCGGCCAGTTCCACTTCATTTTCCTCAATCCCAAGGACAGCGGTTACGCGCCGCCGACGGAGGGCTGAGCGGATTGGGTTGGTCGGCGGCGGTCAAGCCCCGCGCCAGGGCGACCTGAATTTGCGTGGCGGGGGAGATTCCGATCCTCCCGACCGCTGCCGAAAACTGGAATGCGGCATCTATGAGGTATCCGCATCCGCCTTCGCGGCCACGCCTGAACGCGCGCCCGTCGTAATCCACCCCCGTCCCCTTATCCGCTCCGAACATGATCGAACTCTCCAACGAGGACAATCTGCGCCTGAACGTGCTGCTGGCCAATCAGCCCCAGGCGATTCGCATCGATGAGTCGCGGCTGGAGGTCCACGGCCTCTCGACGCGGGGCGAGGCCTGCATCCAGTTGCGCCCGACGGCGCGGCCGGAGGCCTATGTGCGTGCGGTGCGGGAGTTGATCTCGGGGCATATCCTCGGCTCCCCCGGCGGCTATCCCACCTATCTGCGGCGCTGGACGCGGATGGGCCAGATGCGCGACGAGAGCCTGGCCCAGCTCCTGCTGCTGGGCGAGCCGGAGGCCGTGGTCGCCGCCGTCTGCTCCCCGGGGCTGACGGACGAACTGGCCCGGCGTGCCTGGTGGGCCCTGGAGGATGCCGAGAACGCCCGGCGCATGCTGGGCAATCCGGCGATCGTCCAGGGGCGCATGGGGCCGATCCTGGCAAGCTACCTGGTCGACTACCTGCCCTTCGAGACCGAGACGGAGAAGATGGCGGAATCGGTGCGCCTGATCCTCCAGCCCGGCCTCATCGACGCCCAGCACCGCCTGGACATCTGGCGCAAGGCCGCGCGTCGCCCGGCTTACGCCCTGGGTTTTCTCCAGGCCTGCCCTGACGAGCTACCGGACCCGGTTCCAGCCCGCGGCGACCTCGCCGCCCTGGCCCCCCACCTGGAGCCCCTGAGGGAGGCGGGCAATCCCTGGGCCGCGGCCTTGTGGCGGGTGCTGTCCGCCCCCGGACAGACCTGGCTGAAGACCGTGGCCGCGGTGCTCGCCAAGCCATCGACCCAGGACCTGGTCCTCACCACCCTGGACACCCTGGCGGCCTATTTTGCCGCGCTGCGTCCCGGGGAACGGGTGGATCTGGCCCTGGCACCGCTCCTGGCCGAGGCCGAGGCCCACGTCGCGACCCCGGGGGCGGACGCGGCCCTGGCCGCCTGCCTCAGTCAGCTCCCCGGGCTGCGTGAGGAACTGGTCACCCTGCGGCTGCTATCCGGTCTGGGCTATGGCGTCCTGCGCCCGGTGCTGCGTGATACCACCGCCAGCGGCAGCCTGCTGCGGCGCAAGCTCGACCCCGTGCTGGGGCCTCTGCTCGGGAGGCTGGAGACCTTGCGGGGCAAGCCCGGACGGACCTGAGGCGGGCGCCGATAGGGTCGTCGTCAGGTCCCTGGGGTGCTGGCGGCGGGAGGAAGGAGGCTGTGCGCCAGGTCCGCCGGGGGCAGGGGCCGGCCAAACCAGTAACCCTGGGCCTGCTTGCAGCCCTCGGTCAGGAGGAAATCCCGCTGGGCGGCGGTCTCCACCCCCTCGGCCAGGACGGCGAAACCCATGCGCGTCCCCAGGGCGATGATGGAACTGGCGATGGCCGCGTCATTCTCGTTTTCCGGCAGGCGGCGGACGAAGCTTTTGTCGATCTTGAGCTTGTCGGCGGGTAGGCGCTTGAGGCGGGCCAGGGAGGAATAGCCGGTGCCAAAGTCGTCGATGCTGATCATGACCCCCTGGTCGCGCAACTGGTTGAGCACCTCCAGGACGCGGTCATCCTGGCGCATCAGGTCGGTCTCGGTGATCTCCAGTTCCAGGTACTCGGCCGTCAGGCCGCTGTCCGTCAGGGCCTCCTGGACATGGGCGAGCAAATTACCGCGTTGGAGTTGCTGGCCGGAGACGTTGATCGCGATCCGGCCGAAGTCCAGGCCTTGATTCCGCCAGGCGCGGCCCTGGTGGCAGGCCTCCCGCAGCGCCCAGGCCCCCAGTTCATGGATCAAGCCGGTCTCTTCGGCAAGGGGGATGAACTTCACCGGGGGGATCATCCCCTCTTCCGGATCGGGCCAGCGGGCAAGTGCCTCCAGCCCGATCGGGCGACCGGTGCGCAGATCGATCTGTGGCTGATAATGCAGCACCAGCTCCCGGCCGGACAGGGCCCGGCGTAGCTTGGTCTCCAGGAGCATCCGCTCCAGGGCCGCCCGGGTCATGTCCGCGGAATAAAAGGCGTAATGATTGCGGCCCTCTTCCTTGGCGCGGAACATGGCGGTATCCGCGTTCCGCAGCAGGGTCTCGACCGTTTCGCCATCCCGGGGATAGAGGCTGATGCCGATGCTGGCGGACAGGTACACCTCGTGGCTGTCCAGGCGCAGGGGTGGGGCCAGGGCCTGGATCAGACGCTGGGCGAGCACCGTCGCCTCTTCCCAGACCTGGAGACGTTCCGCCAGGATGACGAATTCGTCACCCCCCAGGCGGGCCAGGGTATCCACGCCGCGAATGGCGGTCTGAAGACGTTCCGCCACGGTCTTGAGCAAGGCGTCGCCCAGGCTGTGACCCAGGCTGTCATTGATGCGCTTGAAGTGGTCCAGGTCGATGAAGAACAGCCCCAGTAGCAGCCCCTGGCGCTGGGCGGCGCGCAAGGCATGTTCCAGGCGCATGCCCAGCAAGGCGCGGTTGGCCAGTCCGGTAAGGGGATCGTGATGGGCCAGGTGTTCGAGTTGGGCCTGGTAGGCTGAGGTTGCCGGCGGCGTCCCGCACGGCGCTGAGGCTGAGCCAGACCGGATAGGTCGAGCCATCCGGACGGCGGTTGCGGATCTCCCCGCGCCAGCCGCCGGTGGTGGCCATAACCTCCCAGCCGGGCTGAAACCAGGCCGGCTCCAGGTCCTCGGCCGCCAGGCGCGCCAGGCTCTGGCCCCGGATCTCCGCCGTGGCGTAGCCGGTGATGGCGGTGAAGGCCGGGTTGACGGTTAGGATCCGCCCCGCGGCGTCGGTGATCGCGACCCCTTCCTGGGCGTTGTCAAAGGCGACATTGCGGGCGCGCAGCTCCGTGACCAGTCGCTGACGCTCATGCTGGATCTTGAGCAGGGTGCCCAGGGTGAGGGTGGCGACGAATTGCAGCAGCCCCAGGGGGAAGCCGGCCTCCTGAATTGGCGCCCCAGGTCGGGCGGTGGGATCAGCAACAGGGACCAGGGTTCCAGCAGGCTCATGGCCACGGCGGCCACCAGGATTTGCGGATAGGCGCGGGAGGACAGCCAGCGGTTCAGGGGCGGCAGGAGCAAGGCCAGCAGGCAGGCAAGTTCCACCGCCATGCCCAGGGCCCCCGCCCCGGCGCCGGCGCCACCAGCCGCGAGCCGGTAGCCGACCATCGCCAGCGTGGTCACCAGGCCTACCCGCCAGCCACCGAAGAGGCAGGCGCAGGCCAGGATGGCCCCCCGGGGATCGGCGATCACCCCCGGCAGGAGTTCGATCGGGGCGGAGAGGGCGTAGAGACCGACCAGGGCGAACAGGGTCGCCTGGGAGGCCTCGTGGAGGAGGGGGCGGTGCCCTTTGGGGACATGGGTGTCAATGAAGCCATAAAGGACGAAGACAACCAGGATCTGACCGGTGAGGGCGGCCACATTGAAGAGGAGAGGGGTCAAGCGTGCATGCCGTCGTCAGGATGAGGCCCGGCGTCCTCCGATTCAGGATGATTGGGTCCACTTAGCGTGAAACACACCAGTGGAGCCTTTCATCGTCTGGGTTGGGGCTGGCCCCTCATGAAAGTTAGGCCCAAGGGAAGTTTCAGGCAATGTCGAGGGGGTGGGTGGGTTAATGGGGTTCGGGGTGATGAGGAATGCTCCCGGCTTGACGACGCCTATCAGATGTAGGGTATTCCGGCCAGCCCAGGGGCTGAAGCGCCGCGGGCGGGGCCGGGGCTCACCCTCAGTATAGTCGCAAGCCGGCGGCCTCAGCCTTCCCCGCGCGCGCGATGGTGACCGACCCTTATCCCCGGGTTGCTGGCCGCTAGTCGCTATTCCTCTGCGACAGGGTATTTCGCAGAAGCATAAGCTCCTCGCGCAATGCCCTTACCTCCAGATGCAACTCATTTTCGATATGGACACGTGTCTGATCCAGGGCGGCGAGATCATCGCGGTGTTCACTCTCGCTGTAATTCTGCATGGCGTTCACGATGATCGCGATGAACAAATTCAGCATGGTGAAGGTGGCGATGAGGATAAAGGTGATGAAGAACATCCAGGCAAGAGGATGCTGGTCCATGACAGGACGGGCGATACCCATGGACCAGCTTTCCAGGGTCATGATTTGGAAAAGGGTATAGAGGGATCGGCCAAGGTTGCCGAACCATTCCGGAAAGGACGTGGCAAAGAGGTTGGTGGCGATCACCGCGAAGACGTAGTAGATGATACCCAGCACCAGGGCAATGGATGCCAGGCCTGGAATAGCCCCCAGCAAGGCAGCCACGACCCGGCGCATGGAAGGTACCACGGTGAGGACGCGTAACACGCGCAGCACGCGAAGGGTGCGGAGGACGGAGAGTTGGCCCGTGGCTGGCAGCAGCGCGATGGCGATGACCAGGAAGTCGAACAGGCTCCAGGGGTCGCGAAAGAACGCCAGACGATGGACGGCGACGCGCAGGAGGATCACGATCACGAAAATGGCCAGAATGGCCTGATCCATCACACGGATCAGGGTGCCGAACCGATTCATGACGCCCGGCGAGGTTTCCAGGCCCAGCAGCACGGCGTTGATCAGGATCAGGTAGAGGATGACGCGTTGGGTCCGGGGATGTTCAATGAACTTCCCCAGGGAGGCCGCTGGCTGGAGTACCGCCGGATTCTTGCTGGTGTTCGATGTCAAGGTTATTGATCCTGATGGATTTTAAGTTTTTCCGCGGTTCGGGGAACGATCAGGCGGCGTGACATCCTCCCGGGCCGGGCGCTGGAGCGCCAGCCCGGGATCCGGCCAGCACCCTCTGCGGATTCAATGGTCTGCGGTCGCTTCCTCCTGAATCCGCGCCCAAGCCCGCGCCACATGGCGTTGCTCGGTATAAGTCTGGCCGATACACAGGCGTAGGACCAGTTGGTCGTTCAGCCGGGTATGGGTCAGATAGAGATCTCCGCTGGCGTTGAGGCGATCCAGGAGGCCCTGGTTGTCTTCGTCGCTGCCGCGGTAGCGGAAGCACACCAGGTTGAGGGGCACCGGGGCGACCAACTCAAAGCGGTCGTCGGCTCGCACCCAGTCCGCGAATGCCTGGGCCAGGGCGACATGCTGGCGGATGTGGTGGCGCAGCCCCTCGATGCCGTAATGGCGGATGACGAACCACAGCTTGAGGGCGCGGAAGCGGCGTCCCAGGGGGATCTGCCAGTCCCGGTAGTCGATGACCGCCCCGGATTTGGTCGCCTCGTTGCGCAGGTATTCGGGCAGGATGCTCAGGGTCTCGATCAGGGCCTTGCGGTCGGCGACGAAGAAGGCGGTGCAATCGAAATTGGTGAACAGCCACTTATGGGGATTGAAGGAGTAGGAGTCGACTCCCTCCAGACCGTCGATGATCCAGCGAAATTCCGGGCAGATGGTCGCCGAGCCCGACATGGCGGCATCCACGTGCAGCCAGATGCCCTGCTCCTGGCAGATAGCGGCGATGGCCGGCAACGGGTCCATGGCATTGGAGGAGGTGGTGCCGACGGTGGCGCAGACGAAGGCCGGGGTCAGCCCCGCCGCCCGGTCCGCGGCGATCTGGGCCGCCAGGGCCTCGGGCCGCAGGGCGAAGCGGTCGTCCACCGCCACCTTGCGCAGGTTCTCCACCCCTAAGCCGGCGATCTTCATGTCCTTTTCCAGGGAAGAATGGGTCTGGGAGGTGGCGTAGGCGACCAGCCGGCCGGTACCGCCGCGCCGGTTGACGGCGAAGTTCGTGGCTCGCTCCCGCCCCGCCAGCAGGGCGCAGAGGGTGGCGCTGGAGGCGGAGTCCTGGATCACCCCGCCGCCGGGGCCGGTGGAGAGGAACTTCTCGGGCAGGCCCATCATGTCCACCAGCCAGTCCAGCATATGGGTCTCCAGCTCGGTGCAGGCCGGACTGGTCAGCCACATCATGCCCTGGACGCCCAGACCCGCCGACAGCAGTTCGCCCAGGACGGCCGGGCCCGAGGAGTTGCCGGGGAAGAAGGCGTAGAAATTCGGCGACTGCCAGTGGGTGATGCCGGGCAGGATGATCCGCTCCACGTCCGACAACATGGCGTCGAAGGGTTCACCCTGAAGTGGCGGCTGTTCAGGCAGGGCGGCGCGAATCTCCCCCGGCTTGACCTGGGACAGCACCGGCAGGGACTCGACCCGCTGGCGGTAATCGGCGATCCAGTCGATGAGGGCATGGCCCGCCCGGCGGAACTCCTCGGGGGACATGTGAAAGGCGGGGGGTGATAAGGGCGAAAGGGGCGGTTCCATGGGGCTGATGGTGCTCAGGTGTTACTGCCACGGGCGTGGGGCGGCACGGAATGGGTGCGAGCGGTCGGTGGCTCGGGGTTCCGGTTGAGCCTAGTCGCCGCTGACCAGGGCCTGGACGGCATCGGCAATGTCCTCAGCGTAAAGATCGCGAAAAAAATGATCCGCCCCATCGAGTTCCAGCAGTTGAACCTGCTGGCCATCGACCAGGGGTTGCACCTTCGCGGTCAGCCCCTGGACTACCTGGTCCTGACTGCCGGCCACCACCAGCACCGGGACCTTGATGTTCGGGAGGAGGCCGGGGGTATCCATGGCCGGGTCCGGGCCATAATAGGAGAGAATGGCCGCGGCGCTGGCCTGGGTGGCGGGACAGTAGAGAAAGTCGACGCCCTCCAGCAGGGCATCGGCCTTGCCCGCGTCCCGCATCTGGCCTGCCCGTTCCAGGAGGGGGGCCAGGGGCTTGCCGTACCGCTGCTGATAGTCGTCCGCGGTGCCCGTCTCGGTCCAGGTCTGGGGGGCGATGAGGACCAGATGGCTCAAGGCCGCCTCCGGGTGGGCCGCCGCGAAACGGGCCACCTGATTGCCACCCCGGGAGTGGCCCAACAGGATCACGGGCTTGGTCACCCCCTGGGACTGGAGCCAGGTCAGCCAGGCGCCGATCTCCTTCAGGGCGTCCTCATGCCGGTGGCGGTGCGGTTGGGCGCAGTCGTACATGCCGCGCCGCTGATCCAGTCCCAGGCTCAAGGTCAGGGACAGGGAACCGATGCCACGGTCCTTCAGGGCGGCCTGGAGCCCCCGCAGCATCTCCATCTCACCATGGGCGAGGGTACCGTGGGTCATGACCACGAAGGGTTCCCGTTGCCAGTCAGCCCCCGCGGTCTCCAGGTTGGCATGGAGGGTCAGCCCCCCCTCGACCAGGCCGACCTCCTTGGCCTCCAGGGGGGATAACGCCAGGGACAGGCTCAGCGCCAAGGAAGCGAAGGCTAGGGTTTTCATGATGACGGTCCTCTGGGTGATGGGTTGGAGGGGAACTTTACACCAGGATAGGACCGGATGGGCCCTGGACTGGCAAGGCAGGCCACTGACGCCACCCGTCCTTCAGGTTGGAAGAATAACCCGGTGCTCGATCCCACTCAGAGGCTATGAAAACCCTCTGCGCGTGGTGCGGGATGTCTCAATAACAATGAGATAGCTTGTCTAACGCTAAGAAAAAGCCTTTTTCCTCACAAGCGCTCACCCGTCACATCGAGGTCAATAATCCTCGGGGAGCAGCTGTAAACCCTATAATGGGCCCGATTTCCACCGGGGCATGGGGTCAGGCCCGACTGACCCTGTTAGCCGGAAGGGGATCAAAAGCAATGAGGTTGTTCGTGTTGGGATCTAGTCAAGAATAGCCAATAAGAACAGCATGACCGCACTGATCATGGAAACACGGGTCACCCCTGACCATATCCTGCGTTTACCGGAAGAGTTGCCAGTGAATGCCCTCATTCGCATCCATATCCAACCGTTGGGCGAGGATGAGTCCCTCAAGACCAGCGGCCCGCGAACCCCGTTGGGTGAACGGTTGTCCCGGCTGCGCCAAGCCTACCTTGCCAGTGGTGGACGGCTGCTATCACCGGAGGAACTGGACGAGGAACTACGTCAGCGCCGTGGTGGCTTGGCCAATGACTAAGCGCACCTATCTGGGTGCCAACGTTCTCATCGAGGCGGAGCGCTTTATCGCCCTGATCCAGCGTGAACCCTTCGACTACACCCAATGGCGCCAGCAACTTGACCGGGACCTGAGCATCCGGGAGATCAGTGACCGTGCGATGGCGACGCGCTTGGCAAGGCGGGGCTGAGCCATGGAAACATGAATATCTGAAGGACTCTCGGTTGCTTCCGCGATTTCCCCCAGAAGGATGGCCAGCGATGACACCATCAGACCTGTTCCCTCCCGGGAACCCAAACGATGACTACGACTCCCCGTGGAAGGAGGCCCTGGAGCGGTATCTGCCCGATTTCCTGGCCTTGCTCTTCCCCGAGGCCCACGCCGGCATCGACTGGTCCCAGGGTTACGAATTTCTGGACAAGGAACTCCAGCAGGTGGCGCGCGATGCCGAGTTGGGCCGACGCTTGGCGGATAAACTGGTGCGGGTGGTCGATCGCCAGGGCCGGGAGGATTGGCTGCTGATCCACATCGAGGTCCAGGGTGGCGCCGCGGCGGATCTGGCGGAACGCCTGTTTGTCTACAACTACCGTATCTATGACCGCCACCGGCGCCCGGTGGTGAGCCTGGCGGTCCTGGCCGATGAACGGCCTGACTGGCGTCCCCATCATTTCGGCTGGCGACGCTGGGGGTGTGAGGTCGGCATCCGGTTCCCCAGCGTCAAGTTGCTGGACTACCGGGCCCGCTGGGCGGAATTGGAGGCCTCGGCCAATCCCTTTGCCGTGGTCATTCAGGCGCACCTCAAGACCCAGGAGACGCGCCAGGCCCCCGAGGCGCGTTACCAGGCGAAGCTGGCCCTGGCCAAGGGCTTGTATCGTCGGGGGTGGGGGCGGAGCGATATCCTGGAACTGTTCCGCTTCATCGACTGGATGCTGCGCCTGCCCGAGGAACTGGAGCACAGGCTCTGGTCAGAAATTCAGACTTATGAGGGTGTTCAGAAAATGACCTACCTGACGAGCGTTGAGCGCATCGGTATCCGCAAGGGTATCGAGCAGGGGATGCAGCAGGGGATGCAGCAGGGGATACAGCAGGGGTTGCAACACGAGCGATTCCTTCTGATGCGTCTGACGCGTAAGCGCTTTGGTGATGAAATTGCCTCAAGAATCGCACCCTTGCTCGACCAGATGACCAGCTACCAGGCCCTGGAGGATTTGGCCGAGGCCATCATGGATTGTCATGATAGCGAAGCCTGGATAAAGACGGTTAACGAGGCAGCCGGTTGATGGCTTGATGGGGCTAACCTGGATTTTCTTGCCCACGCCTGATGGATCCCTGCGAGCGCAGAATCGTGGGCAATATCTGGTCGACCCTCATGATGGCCAGTTCTGGCACCTATCGGTGTGGCTGGCCCTGGCCCTGCACAGAGCTTGTTCTTGTCGGACGGGTTGAGCTGTCATCTAAGGAACTGGCTTTGGGAAGTCGCCAAGGTTGTGGGTGCTGACTGACAGAAAGGGTAACAACTCCATGAAAATCTCCACCATCCTTGACCATATCGACAGCGGCCACATGGCCTTGCCGGAATTTCAGCGCGGCTATGTCTGGAATCGGGAGCAGGTCCGTGGGCTATTTGATTCCCTTTATCGCCGTCACCCGGTGGGTGGTTTGTTGGTCTGGGCTACCGAATCAAAAAGTGCGGCTCATCGGGGTGACGGGCCGGTTGCCGCGGGTATCGTCAAACTGCTGCTGGATGGACAGCAGCGCATGACCACCCTCTACGGGGTAGCCCGTGGCAAGCCGCCCAGATTCTTCGATGGCAACGCCCAAGCCTTCACTGGGCTGCGTTTTCATCTTGATTCGGAAACCTTCGAGTTCTATCAGCCGGTGAAGATGAAGGACGACCCGTTGTGGATCGATGTCACTGAACTCATGAAGAAGGGTCAGGAAGGCCACGAGAAGCTCATCGAGGCCCTGGCCGAACATCCGGACATCGGCACCAAGGCCGTGAAGTACTCGGCCCGCATCTCCCGCATCCTTGGCATTCTGGACGTCGAGTTGCACGCCGAGGAAGTAACCGGCACCGATAAGTCTCTGGACGTGGTGGTGGATATTTTTAACCGGGTCAACAGCGGTGGCACCAAGCTCTCCAAGGGTGACCTGGCCCTGGCTAAGATCTGCGCCGACTGGCCGGAAGGTCGCGACACCATGAAGGCCAAGCTGAAGGCCTGGGCGGACGCGGATTTCCATTTCAGCCTGGACTGGCTGTTGCGCTCGGTAAACACGGTACTCACCGGCGAGGCCCGCTTTCAGCACCTGCACGAAAAGGGCGCGGACGAAATCAAGGATGCGCTGGAACGGGCCTCCAAGCATATCGATCACTGTCTCAACCTGATCAGCGGCCGCCTGGGGCTGGATCACGATCAGGTCTTTTTTGGTCGCTATGGCGTGCCGGTCATGGCGCGCTACCTCGACCAACGGCAGAACAACAAGCTCGGCGCGATGAACGAGAAAGAGCGGGACAAGCTCCTGTTCTGGTTCGTGCAGGCCGCCATGTGGGGGCGCTTTTCGGGCTCAACCGAGTCCTTCATCGACAAGGACCTGGAAGCCATCGCAACGGGTAATGGTGACCTTGATCCCTTGCTGGAACAGCTCAGGCTCTGGAATGGTGGCTTACGGGCGGAAGCTGGCCACTTCACGGGCTGGAGCCTCGGGGCAAGATTCTATCCTGTGCTCTATCTCCTAACACGCATGGGTGGCTCACGCGACTGGGGCAGCGGCCTGCCCCTCAAGGCTGGTATGTTGGGGAAGATGAGTCGCCTGGAGGTGCACCACATCTTCCCCAAGGCGCAACTTTATAAGAGCAAGGCCCTCGGCTTTACCAAGGCCGAGGTAAACGCTCTGGCCAATTTCTGTTTTCTCAACAAGGACACGAATCTGAAGATCAGCGACCGCTTGCCGGAGGCCTATTTCCCGGAGGTGGAACAGGCCCATCCAGGGGCCCTGGCTTCACAGTGGATTCCCGCTGATCCTGCCTTATGGCGTCTTGACCGTTTCCGCGATTTTCTTGAGGCGCGCCAGGCCCTGCTGGCGGACGAGCTCAATCGGCAGATGGAGGCCTTGCTTCACGGTGACACCCACTGGTTGGAGGGCGGCATCACGCGCCTGCCCGAACCGGTGATCGTCGTGGGTGGTATCGGCAATTTGGATGAAGAGGCTGAACTGGAAACGCTCAATCAATGGATCGAAGCCTGCGGCTTACCTCGTGGCCAAATGGCTTATGACTACGCTGACCCGTTATCCGGGCAGCAAGTGGCCGTCTTCGATCTGGCCTGGCCGGCGGGGCTACAGGAAGAGCTCAGCCAGCCGGTCGCCGTCTTGCTAAATGAAGAACCCTCTACCATCGCCTTGGCCAGCCAGGCGGGTTTTCGCTGTTTTACGGACGCCCAGGTTTTTCGCCATTACGTGGAGCGTGATGTGCTGGCAACCTAGCCATCATGACCTCGCGCCCTGAAACTGTCTCCACGCCTGACTGCGCACGCTGGGCCGAGTGAAGATGACACCCCTGCAAATCGCCCTGATCGAAAAGCTTGGGGCTGACAATGGCTTCGAATACGCGATCAGTGCCGGTGCCGATGCCGTCACCCTGGGCTCGGCCCGTCATCGCGCCCGGGCCAGGATCCTGCTCACCAACCACCAGTACCTGATGAGCTTCGCGAGCCAGTCACCCTCCCTGCAACTCGAGCTGGAGCGCCAGTATCCGCGCGACCCTTCAGGGGCCTTTCTGGCCAGCGGCGAGGCTGACTTGGCCCAGTTGCTGCGTCGTGCCGCTGCCCTGGCGCAGGCCCTGCCCCGCCAGGCGGCCGACGATTATGAGGCGCGGGTTGCCGTCGCCGTGCGGGAACTGCCCGCCACCCTGTTGGGCACCGAAGTCGAGCGCCTGGTCCGCCAACGGGTGGGCCAGCAGACCTTTCGCCAGGCCCAGATGGACTATTGGGGTGGGGCCTGTGCCGTCACGGGGATCGCCGTCCCGGAAGTCCTCCGCGCCAGCCATGCCAGGCCTTGGGCCGACTGCGCATCGGACGCCGAGCGTTTGGACGTGTTTAATCCTAAAAACGGCAGTTAGCACCCCACGCCAGCCCCTTGCGAGCTGACGGAGCGGAAGCCCGTGGTAGCGGATGCTGGGCTACGCCGGTGCCGGCAAGGGGGCGGGGGGCTGCAATTCGCGCCCCCGAAGGTATTTCACCAGGGCCCGCGAGAGGATCCGGCACCAACATTGGAGGGGCGTCAACTGCTCCGCAGTTTGGCGCAGGGTCTTGAAGAAGGCGGCGATGTCGCGACAGACCTGTTCAACCCACGACGCCTGGGCATGGGGATGGCTGATGGTGAGACGGGTCTGGCCGGCATGACGGGTCACCCGGGCCGGGGCATGGAGCAGGAGGGGGCGGCTGGTGATGGCTTCGGTGTGCTGATGCGGATTGGCCAAGCGCACGAAGAGGCTCCACCAGTTGTAAATGAGGGCGGTGAGCCGCGCCATGAAGCGGCAACGCTTGAGGTCGCGGGTGGTGAAGCCACCCCAGCCCCAGTGATTTTTCAGTTCATCAAAGGGATTTTCCGCATCGGCGCGGTCGCGGTACCACTGGGCGAGGGTCAAGATCTCCTGCGGGAGCGAGGTGATCAGCACGGCGTATTCGTAGACGATGACCTCGTGGGTGAGATCGGCCAAGCCCAAGCGCAATTGGTTGGGATCCCCGTGATCCACCACCGCCAGATCGCCCTTGACCCGCCGGCGCAGCACGATGGCCCGCCGCGCGCGGCCCCAGCCGGCCAGCCGCAAGGTCGTCTCGGCGCCCTCCCAGCCCTGACCAGCATCGGTCCAGGAGGCTTCGCGCATCAACCGCTCGACGTTTTTTTTGACCCCGGCGGTCATGCGCAGCTTGAAGAGATAGGGCAGCCCTTCCTGTTCGGCGCGCTGCATGTTAGCTTCAGTACCCCAATCGCGGTCGCCGCGGATGAACACCGGCCAGTGCGGTCGCGGCAGGCGCTTGAGCAGTTCCCATAACCCCGGCGCACTGTATTTGGAGGCGGTCTGGTTACCCGCCTGAACCTCCACGTCGAGGATCAGGCGCAGGTTGGCAATGAAGTAGGTATGGTAGGTATGCGACGGCCGGCCGGGCTTGTGGGGGTTGTAGCCCTTCTCCGCCCCTTCCTGGTGACCATACAGCGGTTTGACCGTGACATCGCTGTCGAGAATCCAGGGGATGCTCAAGAGCGGCGCGACCCCCTCATCCAGGTGATCCTGGAGCCATTTCACGCCCGCCGCTTCGCCCAGCCGCCCCAGATTGCGGCGTACCGAATCCTCACTCACCACCTTGGTCATCCCCAACAGCGGGGCATTGAGGGTGTCACCGCGCAGGGCGCTGATGTGCGCATAACGCTGATGGCCGGCGAGAATGGCCAACACGGCAGTGCCTAGGAGGTCGCGGTTGCGCGGGGCATTGGGGCTGGTCAGCGTGAGGGGGCAACTGGCCACCCAGGGCTCGAAGCGCCCGCTCACCTGTAGGAAGTCGATAAAGAAAGGCAACTGGCCCAGGGGCGTCACCGCCGCCTCCGCATCCCACTCCACATGGATACGGCCGCCAAAGGTGTCGACGGCAACCGGGCCGGGAACGGCCGTCAGCGCCGTTGATTGGGTTTCACCCGCAGGGTGAAAGGTCAGCTGGTTCATAGGCACCTCCTTTTGCCATTATTTCATTTGCTTGTCTCAACCAAGGCAAGAAGCAACTGCCCTTTTTAGG